>DATLIT010000175.1:0-4826 GCA_035539295.1 Terrimicrobiaceae bacterium
GTTCAATCTGAGGCGTACTGCCGGCCGTGAGATCGTCGAGTTGCATGGATTGTTCGTAGCGAGCGGCTTTTCCCTCAGGGGGCGCGACAATACGGAGCGTGTCACCGGAGAGGTCAATCTGCACCTTCTCCAGATCGCGATTGGGCAGATGGAGGCGCAAAGTATAGCTATCTTGTTGTTCGCGAAGATCGATGGATGCCGCGGCCACGGTCGAGGCGTCAGGGTTCTTGGCGTCCCGACTCTGCCCGAGTCGCTGCCAACTGTCGCGGAAGCCGTCCGACATTTTCTCCTGCCACTCCTTCATCTTTTCGGTGAAGCTCGGCCCTTCACCCTCTGTCTCTTGCGCGGCCATGGCCCCAATGGTGAGAACCATTATGCTGGCGCTGACAGACATAAGCTTGCCCCAGCTGTTGAATCTTATAATCTTCTTCATTGTTGTTCTCTCACACGCTCGTTTCGCAATCGCTGGTGCAGCGAGGCCAATGTGGAGGTGGGCGCCAGCATTCATTGAATGCTCTCTCTGACCAACCTAGCGTCCATGCCTCCACAGTACTGTAAAGGGGAATGCGGAGAAAGCCACAGGACCTTCAATCAGTGCTATGCTGACAAGAGGGTCGGGGACAGGCAGGGCTACTTCGCTTAGGCAGGAAATAGCTAACTTCTACATCGGCGCAACGCTGGCGTGAAGTGATGGTCGACGTGGAGTGTCACTTGTCTTCGAAGTACCAAACCGCGTCGGTCAAATTTTCCTTGGTAATCAGCTTTATCGGTGAATCGATCGTTTCTGGTACGCTTTCTCCGTTGAGCTTCTTTACGAGTGCCTCAACAGCGAGATAAGCCATGGCTTCGGGATACTGTGTGACAGTTCCCGCGAGCGAGCCCTGCTTGACAGCTTCGAGAGCATCTGGGATGCCATCTACGCTAACGACGATCACTCTGCCCGCAGCGCCTGTCTCCTGCACCGCCCGAACCACGCCCAGGGCCATGTCGTCATTCGCCACCGCAATTGCCCCCAGATCAGGGGCAGCCTTAAGGATCGAGCTTGCCAGCTCGTAAGCCTTCTTCCGGTTCCAATTGGCGGGTTGGCTGGCGATCACGGTAAGGCCGCCTTCCTTTGCGGCACTGGCGAAGCCGGTTACGCGATCCCTGCTGCTGGTCGTTCCTGGGTCGCCCTCAATGATCGCCACCTTCGCACCCTGCGGGAGCGACTGGAGGACCAGCTGAGCCTGCAACCGTCCGGCCTCCACGTTGTTCGAAGCAATTCGGGTTACGATTTTGATGTCGTCCGCCGCCGCGGCCTCCTCCGGAACTAGTTCATCAATGTTGACAATGGGAAGATTCTTCCGGCTCACCATCGCCAATGTGGAGTTTAGAGATGTGGGCCGAAATGGAGTAACCACGAAGCCGTGGAAGCTTCCTTCTGCGAACCAGCTTTGCAGGATATTGAGCTGTTCGACATCGGCTTCTTCCGTCGGCGTGCTGCCGAAGACCAGATCGACCCCGAGCTTCTTTTGAGCATAGTCGTAACCTTCCTTCATGCGAAGAAAATAAGGGTTGGCCAGGCTCTTGGTCAGCGCTCCGATCTTATACTTCTTTGTTTCTTGCGCGGAAACGCCATCGGCTAAGATCAACGACATAAACAAACCAGCGCACAGGACGAACTTTTTCATAAGTAAGAATAAGGCGATCTTAGGTCGAGCTGCTGCCGGAGCACACCGCGTCTTCGTCGGAAGGCACCAGGTCTTCAGTCGAGGATAGAGATCCCGGAACCAGCGATGATGGCTTCATAGAGTTCAACGTGCGATGCCGAGCAGTGCGCTCATGCAAGCTCTTCGGTCACCGTGTTCGTTTTCGAAAAGGCATTTCTGCACTCAGCGTAAAGGTGACCCTAGGCTATTTCTAGGATTTGATGACCCAGAAAAGGGTTGGTTGTATGCGCTACGTGCTCTTTAGCCACAGACGGGCGATCCATTTGTCGCGGACGAGCGAAATGCCGATAGCCAGAATCATCGTGGCGCCCCAGATGGCTTGAGTCAGATGCGGGCTAAAGCCCAGCAGGTTGAACCCCGTAGAGATCATCTGCAACAAAATGAGCGACAGAAAGAGTCCTAGCACCTTGCCAAATCCGCCGTTGGGATCAATTCCTCCAAGCACCGCTGCCAGGATCGTGATCAGCAGGTAGGATTCCGCGTAGCCGGCGCGCGCAGAATTGAAGCGCGCCATCATGACCACCGCCGCCACCCAGCAGAGAAGACTCGACAAGATATAAACGCCTACCAACATCCATTCCGTAGCCACGCCTGAGTAACGCGTAGCCTTTTCGTTTGAACCGATCATACGCACCGATACGCCGAAGGGAGCATGGTTCATGATCACAGCAATGAGGATCGCACAGAGGATGAAAATCATCATCGGTACCGGAAATCCGAGCAAGGTGCCATTGCCCAGAAACAGGATCGCGGGCGGAAAGCCGCCGATGACTCCGCCGCTGGTGGCATAGACCGCAATCCCCTTGATGGCGGTCATTGTGCCGAGTGTCACCAGGATGGGATGAACGCCCAAAAACGCCACGATTACCCCCGTGATCAGCCCAACGACTAGAGCCGTCACCAATCCTGTTCCCAGGGCGAGCGCGATCGCCCCCGCCATGACGTGAGCCGGACTCTCGGGCCCAATCATCCTGGTGAGTATGGCCGCCATGACGAGCGCGGAAAGGTTCGCGGTCGCGATTATCGCAAGATTCAGCCCTCCGCTCATCAGCGGGATCATCATGGCAAGCGCAAGGATCCCGAGTTCGGGCATTTGGAAGGCCATCGCTCGCAACGTCTCCCCGGAAAGAAATCGCTCCGGCGCCAGTGCACCAAAGCCTATCACCGCCAACACAATGAAGGCTCCGAGCAACGTCACCGTGGGATCTCTTGCGAGCAGCTCGCTGAAGGAGCTCCTCTTAGCGGGCGCCGGCGCAGTAGTGGCGACTTCAGGCGACATTTCCAATAGTCCTTTTCTGCTGGCGCTTGGCCGCGATGGCCGTCGCGCTCACGCTCGCCAAAATGATGATCCCGGTCACAAAACCAAAGGAGTAGGAGGAGACTCCCAAGAGGGTAAGACCATTTTGCACAATGGCCAATAACACGATGCCCAAGATTGCTCCGGTGACCGTGCCGATGCCTCCTTGGAGACTAGCCCCCCCTAAAACCACTGCTGCCAGCACGTCAAGCTCTCGCCCGATAAGTGCATTGGGCACCACTTCCTCGACGCGATGCGCCTGCACCAACCCCGCAATACCCGCCGTTACTCCCGAGTAGCCGTAGACAAAGCATTGAAGACCCAGGATGTTGCAGCCCATACGTTTCGCTCCCTCGAGGTTGCCCCCTAGACCGTAGATCTGTCGGCCGATCGAGAGCCGGTTCAGCACGAAGGCGGTGATGATCAAGACGAACGCGGCCACCGCTACCGGAAAGGGGATACCTAACGGCGCAATCGTGGCGGTGAACCAATCTGGCAAATCATAGATCGATTCGCCATCGGTCACAAACATCAGGATCGCAAAGTAGAAGGTCATCGTCGAAATGGTGACGATCACCGACAGCGCCTGAAGGTAGTAGATCAGCAAGGCGTTCACGGCGCCGAGCAGTCCTCCGAAAATCACGGCCAATGCAAAAGCGACGAGCCAATTCCCGCCCATCTGGACGAGGATCGTCGCCACCAGATATTGGGTTACCGCGGCAATCGCGGCAAAGGAAATGTCGATGCCGCCTGAGATCAATACCACCAAGAGTCCCGCGGCCATGATGGCCATCACCGAGTAGCTCTCCAGCAGGGTGGTCAAATTACTGACGGACAAAAAGCCCGGAGACAAGGCCGAGAAAAAGATCGCCATCAGCACGACGATGGCTGCAATTTGAATTTCGTGCCGGCGAAATGCCCTCTTCAGAAACGATGTATCGTTAGGCATAAATGGCTTCCCGGAGTTGGTTCTCGGTGGTGCGGTTCGGATCATAGGCCCCGACGATTTTTCCGGAGCGCATGACCAGAATGCGATGGCTTTGATGCAAAACCTCGTCCGCCTCGTCAGAGATTAGGAGAATGGCTAGTCCCCGGGCCGCGAGCGCATCAACGACCTGAAAGATTCCGGCTTTGGCGCCGATGTCGACTCCGACCGTAGGCGAATCCAAGATGAGCACCCGCGGATCGGTGGCAAGCCATTTGGCCAGGACGACTCGCTGTTGATTGCCGCCCGAGAGCTGTTGGACCGGCCGGTCTGCAGTCTTCGTCTTGACGCGCAGTTCCTTGAAAATCCAATGCTCGATAGTTTGCGCCCGGCGCGCTCCGTCAATGAGACCGAGCCGCCCCGTCAGCCTGTTCAGCACGGAGATAACCGTGTTGTCCGCGATGGTTTGTGGCATCACCAACCCCAGCGAAAGACGGTCTTCCGAAACGTAGGCGATGCCTTGCCGGATAGCCTCGCGATTATTGTGAAACTGGACCGGCTTTCCATTGACCCGGATCTCGCCAGCGTCCGGAGGGTTCATTCCGAAAAGCGAAAGGGCGAGCTCGGTGCGTCCCGAGCCCATACGTCCCGTCAGGCCGAGGATTTCCCCGGGCCGCAATTCGAAGCTGATACCGGCGTATTGACCCGTACAGGTCAAATCACGCACTTCCAGCGCCGGAGCCGCCTCGCTGGAAAAAGGTGGTTTGACGCTGCTATCGAAGACATGGCCTGTGATCAGCTCGCCCAGCCGGCGCCGATCAAGTTCGCTCACCGGATAGGTTCCAAAATTTCGCCCGTCCCTCATCACCGTTACCCGCTCGGCAATATCCAGCAC
>DATLIT010000176.1:0-3585 GCA_035539295.1 Terrimicrobiaceae bacterium
TACGATCGAAGCAACCTGATCGAGCAAACCATCGAGACGTTGCGCCACGCGCTCATCGAGGAAATCGCCCTCGTCACGTTAGCGCACATCATCTTCCTTTGGCATTTTCGCAGCATCCTCATCGTCACGCTTCCCCTGCCGATCTCGATTCTCATCTCGTTCATCTTGATGCAGGCGTTTGGCATCACGTCGAACATCATGTCGCTCTCCGGGATCGCCATCGCCATCGGCGTGCTCGTGGATGCCGGCATCGTGATGACAGAAAACGTGATCCGGCATTGCGAAGCGGTTGAGAAGACTGCCGGAGGCCGGAGGTGGTCGCGCCTGGAAGTCATTCGTCGCGCCGCCCATCAAGTTGGGCGTCCATCTTCTTTGCCATGGCGATTATCATCCTGGCATTTCTACCTGTCTTCGCGCTGACCGGACAGGAAGGAAAGCTCTTCCATCCTCTCGCCTTTACCAAGACCTTCGCAATGATCGGCGCGACCTTACTGGGCGTAACCCTTGTCCCCGTGCTTTGCACCTGGCTGGTGCGCGGATCATTTCGTTCCGAAAGCGAAAATCTGGTCATGCGTTTTTTGATGATGATTTACCGGCCGGCATTGAACTTCGCTCTGCGGCACGGAGTTCTGGTGCTGGCCGCCGCCGCGGGTCTGTTCGCCTGCGCTCTGCTCCTTGCCAGCCGAATTGGCAGCGAGTTCATGCCGCCGCTCAACGAAGGCAGTCTGCTCTTTATGCCTGTGCTCTTGCCGAGCACTTCGCTGACCGAAGTGAAGCGCATCATGGCTTGGCAGGATCGGGTTATCCGAACCGTGCCGGAAGTTGAATCGGTCGCCGGAAAACTAGGCCGTGCGGACACGCCGACTGATCCGGCGCCCGTCGAGATGATCGAGACAACCATCATGCTCAAACCTCCCGAGTCATGGCGAGCTGGATTTACGCGGGAGAAGATTATTGCCGAGCTTTCCGGAAAGCTCAGCCTCATCCCCGGCTACGTGCCCGGCTTCTTGCAGCCGATCGAGAACCGAATTCTCATGTTGAGCACCGGAATTCGCGCACAGGTAGGCATCAAGGTCCTTGGATCTGATCTGGAGACCATTCAGCAGGTTGCCTTCAAGATCGAGGAGCTCGTGCGTCAGGTGCCGGGCGCCATGGGTGTGGCCGCCTCGCGAACTCAGGGGAAGCCATACGTTGAGATTTTTCCTGATCGCCTGGCGCTTGCCCGTTATGGGCTGAGCATCCGAGATCTCATGGACGTTGTTGAGATCGGGTTGGGCGGTCTCAACGTCAGCACAACCATTGAAGGCCGGGCGAGATACCCGATCCAACTTCGTCTCGCGCGGGACGAACGCGAGGACATCGAACGGATTGGCAGTATCCTGGTGCCCACCAAGGAAGGATTCAGCGTGCCACTCGGTCAAGTCGCTTCGGTGCGTCGTTCAAGTGGGGCAAGCGAGATCTCGAGTGAGGATGGACTGCTCCGCGTCTTTGTGCAAAGCAATGTCCATGGGCGCGATCTGGGCGGGTTCGTGAAAGAACTCCAGCAGCGCATTGCGCAGAGCATCGAGCTGCCTCCTGGAGTTACCTTGAAGTGGAGCGGCCAGTACGAAAGCCAACTGAGTGCGCAGCGAACGCTCATGCTGATCGTTCCGGTTGTCCTCCTGACTATTTTCATGTTGCTGGCGGTGGTCTTTCGTTCGGTCATGGAGGCAGCGCACGTGATCCTGGCCGTTCCCTTTGCGCTGACCGGAGGGGCGCTTCTCCAATACTTGCTGGGATACAACTTCAGCGTGGCAGTCTGGATTGGCTACATTGCTCTCTTTGGAACCGCGATTCAGACCGGCGTCGTCATGGTTGTCTATCTGGAAGAGGCTCTGGCAAGGAAAAGAGTGGAAAAAGGGGGCGGTTTTCAGCTGCAGGACCTCAAGGCGGCCGTTGTGGAAGGCGCGATGCTGCGGCTCAGACCGAAAGTGATGACAGTCAGCACGGTTATCGCCAGTCTCCTCCCGATAATGTGGAGCACCCGAACCGGCACGGAGGTTATGAAACCACTGGCAACCCCGGTCATCGGCGGCATGTTGAGTAGCCTGTTGCATGTCCTCATCGTCACACCGGTAATTTTCTACTGGCTGAGACGCAGGGCTTTGAGAGTTTAGTAGCGATCAAGTTTTTTCCGGAATGCGGGAGAAAACGCTTGGCGAACGGCATCAGAGGCGTATTGTGGCCGCCGATGCTCGTCCGGTGTGCCTTAGCCACGGTCCTTTTTGTGTCTGCTGCCGTAGCTGCGGAGAGGGTTCCTTTGCTGACAAGGACCACCCTTGTGGCGGCGGCCGTTGAGAGCGCCACGGACAACATCGGTTCCGGGTGGTGCGGCCGGGGCATGCTTTCGATCTTGAAAAACGCTGGCTTGGGGAAGGGTCTGGCAGGAGGCAACGGGCAGGACTGGGAGTTGATCCTCAGCAAGGCAGGGTGGAAGCCGCTCCGCTGTAGTTCGCCGCATCGCGCGCCGCTCGGGAGTGTGCTTGTTTACCTTGGCGACGGCAAGGTGGGGAAGCGTCCGCGTGGCACCCCTGGGGGCTATTACGGTCATGTCGAAATGGTTGCACTTGGGCCTACGGGGCAGCGCCTCTACGTCTCGGATAACCCCCGCGTCGCGCCCGGGGGGACTGTTCCCGATAACTTCACGGGTCGAGCCTGGGTTCCTCCAGGTCGCGCCATCTGGAAATTGCCTAACGTTGGAGAAGATATCGAATCCATTCTTCAGGAACGAAAGGCTCTGGCTCTGAAGTACTTTAAGCGGACTGAGCAGGAACTCGCTTCGCTTAACCCGGCGATCGGACAATAGGGAATTAGTTACCTGAGCGTTTTAGTTGACCCGCTCATCTTCGGATCAGAACGGGAATTGCCTTTCGACAGTATGGATGGGCCCGTCGCGTGTTAGTACGCTCGAAAACAGAGTAAAACCTGTAACCTTCCAAAGCCCGAACTCACTCTCTGCATTGCGTCGTAGAAACGGCAATAAGGTGGCCGTGGACACTCCGTTAAGCCGTCCGAGAGTAATGTGCGGATGGAATGGCCGCAGATCAGGCTCAAAACCTACCCGTAGCACTGCATCCTGAATGTGCTTGTGCAGCGCGAACAAATGAGGGTGTGCTTTTCCGAGTCCTGCCCACACGACAGTCGGCCTGCTTCCCCCAAAAGTTCCGAGGCCTTGAACAGGCAGAAAAAACGGCGGAACTCGCACGATCGACAACGCTTCCTCAAGCTTTTCTTCCTGCTCCTGAGTGACACGGTCGAGAAAACTCATGGTGGCGTGCAGCTGATCGGGTGGAAGCCATCGAAGCCCTTTAATCTTGGGATCCAAGGCCGCGAGTACAGCTCGACAGCTTTCCGGCAGTTCCAGCGCGATAAACAAGCGCTTTGCCATGGGAGAAGTTAGCTTCACCACTATCGGTCGCAAGCACTCTCGCGTACGTGGGGCAGGTTGCGACGGGAGCGCGTCGCTGACAAAGCAAAACGATTGCAATCAGGGGTCGATGGGAGATTGCGCTTACTCTGCAGCGATACTGCTGCAAACACGAGGAG
>DATLIT010000177.1:0-2348 GCA_035539295.1 Terrimicrobiaceae bacterium
CCTCCAACCACCAGCCGAACTCTCCGATTCGCGTTGCCACGATAAATAAGGCCAAAATGACCTTCCACCCGCTCCAGCGGGACCCGGCTCGTCGCGAGAATTCCCGCCAAGGCGGCTTCCACAGCTTTGTCAGGAGTCACAAGAAATTTTCTCATAAAGCTAATTCGGCATCGTTAAGAAGCTTGGATGTTTCTCCCTTTCCTATAACGGTCTCATTGGGGTGGGCGCGCATCAATACAGCAAATATCTGCGGGTGCCCTTGAGCACCATCGAGCAGCAGCGCAATCTGATCGGCCAGGAGGCTACACGCATGGTGCTCGAATTCATACGTGGAAGTGAACCCGCCCGGCCCAGGCAGATCCTGGTTGAGCCCCGCCTGATCATCCGTGAGTCGTCGTCACCGCGGCGTGCTGTCACCGTCGAGAGTCTTGCGGAGGGACCATCCGCGCCCGTCGGCTGAGGAGCAAGCGAGGCTAGTCGGATCTGGCGACGTGTGCCTCGAGAGATTCGCGCGTGATCGAGTGGCGGGCGCCGCAGCGCGGGCAATGGATCCGAATGACCTCTTCGCCTTGGAATAGTTCGTCTGGCTGTTGGCGCATGACTGGGGCAAGCATCGCCAGCATCTGCTCCTGATTGCAGCCGCATTCGAAGCGGTATCGTCGCTTCTCGAGGAGGCCAAGTTCGACATCCCTGTCGAGCCGACGGATTGCCTGTTCATCAAGCGCTTTGATCCAGTCAAGATCCGCGTCCGGTTGTGCCATGACCATTACCAAATCTTCCTCTTCATAGCGAAAGAAGCGCGCGAGGCGTTGTTCGCTTTGCAGGTAAAAAGTCTCTACCGCGCTCAGAAATTCCTGGCCCGAGAATTCCACGAGGCTGCGACGGGGCGGCACATTGTCTGAAATGATGTCCGCGTAAAAAAGTCCGGTTGGAGAAGTCTTGACGTTTTCGGTGAAAACGTTGCCGACGACGGTTCCGAGCGTGTTGTTTCCGCTGACAAAGACGTTGACCAGCGGATTTTGAAAATTCACGGTCCAGGCAACCATTTCCTTCCACGGCCGGGAAGCGCTATGTAGCGTCACCGCGGCCAAGGCATCCCGGAGAAGTTTATCAGTCGCTTCCTCCAGCCCGCTGCCGGAGTCCATTCGATGCAGGTAAAGGGCCGCATAAAGCTCGGAAAACTCCGCGCGAGCCACCAAGGCATTGCGGCCGCGCGCAAAGTACGTGCGCACTTCGATCCCGGGATCAACGGAGTTCTCGGTATCTAACATTCGCCGGAAAACTAGACACAATCTCCCAACAGGCAAGGGAGACCGATTCCGAGTCTGCGTGCTCAAAGAAGTAGCCACTCCGTCGGGGGAAGCAGCGACTCCGTTTCCGCATCACTTTAGGCGTTCCTCCTGGCGGCGGTCCGAGAAGGTCACCTCGCCGGCTCAGGGTATGGTCTATGCAGCTTAACCGGCTTGCCTTTGCGCGCCCTGATGTTGAGCACTTCCACGAACACGGAAAAGCCCATCGCAAAATAGATGTAGCCCTTAGAGATATGCTGGCCAAATCCGTCGGCAATGAGGGTAACCCCTATGAGCAGGAGGAAGCTGAGCGCGAGCATCTTGATAGTAGGGTGACGCTCGACAAATCCACTAATCGGCCCGGCGAAGACCATCATGAAGATGACCGCCACAATGACTGCCCCGATCATAATGGGAATGTTATTGACCATCCCAACGGCAGTAATCACCGAGTCGAGTGAGAAAACAATGTCGAGCAAGATGATCTGGGTGATGACCGCGTTGAACGAGACCACTGCGCGCGTGGTGCCGTGCCCTTCTTCGCCCTCTAGCTTCTGGTGAATCTCGTGAGTGCTCTTCCAAACCAGAAAGATCCCGCCGATGATCAGGATGAGGTCTCGGCCGCTGACTTCGTTTTGAAAGATTGAAAAGAGCGGATAGGTAAGCCGAGCCATCCAAGCTATCGACATCAGCAGGAGCACCCGCGTGATCATGGCGAGGCTCAGTCCAATAAAGCGTGCCCTCGGCTGCTGTTCCGGCGGAAGTTTTCCGGCGAGAATTGAGATGAATATGACATTATCGATGCCGAGCACGATCTCGAGCACGCAAAGCGTCACAAAGGCAACGGTCAGTTCAGCGAAACCTGAGGGCGCAGTATCTACCGCTGCACCAAGGATGAGCATGAAGATATTCGGATCCATCAGTGTTTTTTTATCGCGGGAGACTCGGCTGCACCATGAGATTCGTCAGCCGACCTCCAGATGGCCGTCGCACCGGCAGCTCCCTCGAACTTTGAGAGAGCTTGTAGGTGGAGCAAAGCACTCTTCGCCGGACGAGTGT
>DATLIT010000178.1:0-3525 GCA_035539295.1 Terrimicrobiaceae bacterium
GTCCCGACTTTGGGAAAACGTCGTGGGTCGTGGTCGTAGCTTCTGGCAGCACTTTTATCCGTTATTGCAGCGCGTTTTTCCAGACCAGCTCAGGAAAGTGCCGCTTGAGCTTTTCTATCGCGCTATCAACAGAGTCGAACAATCTCTGATCCGCACCGATGCCGACGAGGTGACCTACAACCTTCACATCATGATGCGTTTCGGACTGGAGCTGGACCTGCTCGAGGGCCGTTTGCGGGCCAAAGATCTGTCAGAGGCCTGGCGTGCAGGTATGCAAACCTATCTAGGGATCGTTCCGCCCGACGATCGAGATGGTTGCCTGCAGGACGTCCATTGGTATGCCGGCAGCATCGGTGGTGGATTTCAGAGCTATACTATCGGCAACATTCTCAGCGCGCAGTTCTACGCTGCCGCTGTCAAGGCATATCCCAATATCCCGAGTGAGATCGCAATAGGCGAGTTCAGCACACTGCACGCCTGGCTGCGCGAAAACCTCTATCAACATGGACGCAAGTTTAAGCCGTACGAACTTGTCGAGCGGACGACTGGTGGACAGATGAGCATCAAACCCTACCTCGCCTATCTTCGCGCGAAGTATGGCGAGCTCCATCAATTGACGCCTGTTGAAAAGCATTAAATCGAAATCGGCCTCAGGACTTCTCGCGTGATCGGCCCGCGAATGCACGGCTGGCCGCGACACCATCCACGAGCGACGCGAATCAAGTTCAGTAACTGAGTAGTTTGAGCTTGTGCGCCTTTTTGGCGGTACCTGGGGTCTTCTTCCTGGGCAATCGCCAATGTCCGCTTCTGGCACTAGGCGGACATGAGCTCTGACCGGCCAGACGGCAGCTTTTGACCCGAAGCGGACATTGACGGAGGCATTCCCAGCGAGACGGTTTTGTATTCCCACTTGGGAAGGACACCTAATTTGACGCGCCTTACGCCACCCCTCCCATAGTTGTAACTGTCGCCTTAGGTGTCGACGGATGTACACTCCTTTTGTCTACCCTGAGTGCGGCCTAGCAAGGCCAAGTCGAAGTAGGCATTCCATGGGGGATTTTCGGCATGAACCAACCAACCATTACATGTCCACACTGCGAGGCCGAGATAACGCTTACCGAGTCACTTGCTGATCCACTGATCCGGGCAACACGCAAAAAGATTGCCGAGAAAGAGGCTGAGGTCGCCCGACGCGAAAGCGCGATCGGAGCAAAACGCGCCGAACTCGCCAAGGCGGTTGAATTAATCGAACAGCAGTTCACTACCAGACTTGAGACCGAGCGAGAGAGGATTGCGGCAGAGGAGGCCGAGAAGGCACGACTCAGGTGGGCGACAGACCTTGAACGCAAGTCACAGGAGGTTGCTGACCTACAGCGCGTGCTCCAAGAACGCGACAACAAACTAGCTGAGGGGCAAAAGGCTCAAACCGAGCTGATCCGAAAGCAGCAAGAACTCGTGGATGCAAAGCGTGAGATGGACCTACAGATTGAAACTAGGGTTCAGGACTCGCTGCACAAAGCCAAGCAGGAAGCGCTCAAAGTATCGGAGAAAGAGGAGCAGACTGCTTCCATGCAGCGGCGCCAGATAGGGGAGTTGGAGTTGATCTATCAGTACCTCTCAGGCCCCCGCTTTCGTCGACGAATTGAAGCCATTGTCGAGAAGTTTTCCAGCATGCAGACCTACCTCGAAAGGGAACGAAAGGCGATGACGCGTCTTCGGGCCAAACGCGAGGAGCAGATCAGAGGGGTGATCGAGTCCACGGTTGGCATGTATGGTGATCTTCAGGGGATTACAGGATCGTCATTAGAGGATATCGACGGCTTGGTTCAAATTGCTCGACGGATCGAAGCACGACGGAAGCGCGGCCTCGCACCCCGTCGGATAACGGAACCAATCCCGGATCGTGGCCGGCTTTCATGACGAGAAGGGAGCGATGGGGGTCAATTGTGGCAAGAGGGGCGCTGACGATTTCTGTCGACCAGTTATTCGTGCAGGCAACGTAGGTTCGCGGAGGTCTGCTCTTGACACAAGCGGACGAACTTCCTAGCGCGCCGCTACGTCGCTTTTGACCCACAGCGGACGTTGGGAAGACTCTGCCTACGCGTCAGGTTCGTCGACGACGCTCAACAAATCCCCAAACCAAAAGTATAAGCACTGCGCCCACGATAGGTCCGCCTTAAGCCTCGTTTTGATTTATTTTCGTTTTGTACGGGAACGCACCAGAACCCCATTCGTTGCCACTATCTGGTGTCGCGCTATAGGGCCCGACACGTAACCATTGGCGAAAAGACTAGTTTGGGCGGAGGCGCCCAATGCGCATCCCCAGTCGTGAGGTGTTGTTCATCAGACAGGAATTTGACCTCTGCAAAGAACTGCCGCCCGGAGGAGCTAAATATATTTTGCTTTGCCTCCTAGAAGGCGCTGAGCCGTGCCGGCAACTCCAGGGGCCAAACCTAAACACTCTTTGCCCCTAACCCAAGTCCAGAGAGATGCGAGCCTATGTTTCGCCAGCGGCGAAGCGGTAAACGTGGCATTCGATGACGCTTTGGGAGAAGGAAATGGCTGGTAAGACTCGATCAGAATCGGACGCGCCACGTATCAAGCGCGGAACCTTGTCTGTAAAAACCAAGAGGAAGCAGCCCTTCGTTCTTAAGTCCTTCCTCTCCCACGCAGACGGTGGAAGGACTAAAGCGAAATATCGAAAGAATGAAACAATCTTCCGTCAGGGAGATTCGGCAGATGCTGTCTTTTACATCATGGACGGCAAGTGCAAGGTCACCGTGGTTTCCGAGAAGGGCAAGGAAGCCGTGGTCGCTCTCCATGAGAAGGGGGATTTCTTTGGTGAGGGCTGCCTGACCGGCCAGCCGCGTCGCCTTGCGACGGTGACCGCGATTACAGTGTCCGAAATAATGCGGCTCGATAAGGCCACCATGGTGCGTGCGCTCCATGACGAACCGAAATTTTCCGAGCTGTTCATATCGCATCTCCTCGCTCGGAATGTCCGCGTTGAAGCGGACCTGGTCGATCAGTTGTTCAATTCGAGCGAGAAGCGCCTGGCGAGGCTGCTTCTATTAATGGCAAATTTTGGCAAGGAGGGAAGGCCAGAGCCCGTAATAGCGAAGGTCAGCCAGGAGACTCTCGCCGAGATGGTCGGCACGACGAGGTCGCGGGTGAGTTTTTTCATGAACAAATTCAGGAAATTGGGCTTCGTCGATTACAACGGGGGCTTAGAAGTCCATAGCTCATTATTGAACATGGTTTTGCATGAGACTCCCGGCATCACAAAGGGTTCCGACCGGCGAATAATCGGTAGGTGAGCAATTTTGACCAGTTCTTTGTAGGGCTTCCCATTAGCTTATACCAGCGGCCACATCACACACATCGGTAGTGCCCCCCGTCTAGCCGAAGATGTGGTCCACTTAGTGCCGGTATTCCCTCCCGGCAACGCGCGAAGGCGTACGTCCCAACCCCCAACATTGGGGTTGGGGCGCTTCCGCCTCAAGGAGATTCACAATGACCACACTC
>DATLIT010000179.1:0-3752 GCA_035539295.1 Terrimicrobiaceae bacterium
GAAGGAAAGACGCCTCAATATTTGCCCGATTATGTCTACCGAGTTGGATTGATTTACAATTGGCGAGAGCGCGTCAAAGTTGCGTTTATGGGAACTTTCATCGGGTCGAGCTTTGCCGACGATCCCAACACCTCATCGCGATTCATTCCTGCATATGACGTTTGGGACCTCACCGTGGAAGCAAAGCTTTACAAGGACTATGTCAGCATCATTGGCGGGGTGAACAATATCTTTAATCGCTCCTATTATGCCCGCATACGCGCGGATGGCATTGACCCTGCCATGCCGCGCAACTGGTATGCGGGAGTGAAAGTCTCGTTCTAGCGGTTGCCCAGTTCGCCTGAGCTAATCGTAGAGCGCCTGGCTGAAAATCGCCGCTCGGCCAAGGATTCATTGAAAGACGGTTGACGTTTGCGTCGAATTGGCGAAGTCCTCATGAATGTCCCGCGGTTTCCTCGTCTACAGCCGAAAGGCGGGGTCCTTCGACCCTGCACTCCTTCCCAAGATCGTTGCGGCGTTGGGAGATGTTATAACGCGTGACATCGAGGAAATTGGCAGCACCAGCACCATCCTGCGGGACGCGAAAGATAATCAGTGCGCTTGGATCGGCGTCGCCGGTGGGGACGGCACCGTTGAGAGCGTCGCCGCGGAAGTAGTCGGCACAGAAATCCCGCTCGGCGTCATTCCCGCCGGAACGTTCAACAACTTTGCCCGCAGCCTCGATCTGCCTTTGGATCCGATCGAAGCTTGTCAAATCGTCGTCGCTGGCAACGTGAGAGCCGTGGATGTTGGCTTTGCCAATGGACATCCGTTCTTTGAGTGTCTCGGCTCGGGTCTGGACGCAGCGTTGTACCCAGTCACCGAGGAGATTAAATCCGGGCAGTTGAACCGGATACTCGAGCTCCTGCGGCGCGCCTACTGGTTTCGACGTCCGATTTTTTCCCTGACGCTCGATCGGCCAATTTGCGATGCGCTAGTGCACGTGGCCAACGAAAGCCGCCATCTCTTTCAAGCTCTGGCCCGCAATCGCACATCAAGCATTCTCCTCTCAGCTTTAATGATCACGGTGTCCAACGGCCCATTCTTCGGGATGAACTTCGCGGTAGCGCCGCACGAACGAATGGACGACGGACTTTTAACCGTATCGGTGTTCAGCCGCTATAGCAAGCTCCAGCTCTGGTGGCACTTCGCCTCGATCGCGTTTGCCCGCCGTGAATACCGTCCGAAATCGATTGCGTTCCGTGTCGCCAAGCTGCGGTTATCCGGCCCAAGCAAACTCCCAGTCCATCTCGACGGCACACCTGTGGAGGATCTTTGGCCTGTAGACATGGAATGTCGAAAAGGCGTCTTACGCGTTTTCAGAAAACCGGTCCGATGAACGATTCTGCTAAAGGTTCGCTCTTCCGAAACCTGCCGGATGCCATGAAAGAGGAGCGCGCGGAGGAATTGTGCAGATCGAAATCATTTCGCATCGAACGCATCATTTCTGCCGGACAGGTCTCGCCCACCGGTTTCTGGTTTGACCAACCCAAAGAGGAATGGGTCGTGGTTGTGCAAGGACGGGCTGAAGTCTCGCTTCTCGAGCCTGACGAAACGATTCATCTCTCCGCTGGGGATTGGTTGATGATCGAAGCTCACCGCAAGCACAGAGTCGAGGGGACCTCCCGCGAACCGGTCACCATTTGGCTGGCCGTGCACGGAACCTGATGGTTCCGGCAATTCGGCGACTAGCGAGGGGATTGTTGCTCGACCTCTGAGCCAATGTTTAGAAACGGCACCATCTGGCTTCCGTTCACTCGAGGCAAAACACCGTCCCATCTTTCCACGGTTCGGAGTCGGATTAAGTCTGGACTTTGCTTGAGCGCGTCAGCCTCACGGCGGATAGCTTCGGCACGGGCCTTTGACTGGACTTCCGTCGAATAGGCCTCGGCGTCTGCCGACAGCTGGCGTTCGGCGGCTGCCGCCTCGGCCTGCGTAACGCGCTTGATCTTCTCGTTCTTGGCCTGCAATGCCTGTTGCTCCGCCTGAACCTTGGACTCAATGGCTCGATTGAATTCCGGAGAGAAATTAAAATCGGTGATGGCCAAATTTGCGATGCTGATAGCGTTCTCGACGCCCTTTTCCTTGAGGGTGTTGTTGATGTAGGCGATCAAACTCTGCTGGATCTGGAGCTTAACGACCTCGCGTTTCGTCACCAGTTCTTCCGCTGTAAATTTCGCCGTCACCGACTTAACGCATTCCTGAATCGCTGGTTCAACCAGGGTGGCAGAAACTTTGCCGAGATTGCCAATTCGCTGGTAAGTCAGCGGGGCCATATCGCCATTCATCGAGTATTGTGTCGTCACCTGCGTGCTGACCGTCTGCAGGTCCTTGGAGGCTGCCGTTTGCTTGGGCATGACTCGCGGTGAGTCGAATATCCATTTGCTCAACTTGGTCGATGAAGGGCTTTTTCAGGTGAAATCCCTCTCGGAGCGGCTCGTGCTTGACGGCGCCGAGCGTCTTGAGGATTCCGACGTGTCCAGCCTCGATGACTACGCCGAGTCCACTAAAAGCGGCGACGAGCAGAATGACGACGAGAACGATGGGAACAGCGCCTCGAAATATCGGGTTCATGACAGGCGAGTGGCCACCTGGCCTAACAGATTCTTGGACGGGATCGGGCTCATCGGGCGCAATGGAGCCTGAGCCGGCGCTTCAGGCAAGAAAAACCGGATTATCCCTCGCGCAGAAAAGCCCCTCCGGTTCCTCTGAGGTTAAGGTCCACTGCAAAGTCTTGCGAGACGGCTTGGAGCATCTACGCTGCCGCCATGCCGCGCCCAATCATCACCATCGGTCGCAATACTCTCGGTGGGAAGAAGCTTCTCTTTATCCTCGGGCCCTGCGTCATCGAAAGCGCAACCTTCACCAGGAGAATCGCGCGCAAGCTCAAAGCCATTTGCGAGGGCCTTGGTGCGCAATTTGTCTTTAAAGCTTCCTACGATAAGGCAAATCGCACTTCCGTCAGTTCCTTTCGGGGAACGAATGTCCGTGACGGTTGCAAACTGCTCGGGGAAATTGGCAGCGAGCTTGGTGTCGCCGTGACCACTGATGTTCATTCTCCCGACGAGGTTGAGGTGGCCCGAGAGTACATCGACCTCCTCCAGATTCCCGCCTTTCTCTGCCGGCAGACCGACCTTGTTCTCGCCGCCGGCGCCAGCGGCCGCGTCGTCAATGTCAAGAAGGGCCAGTTTTTGGCGCCCTGGGATGTGAAAAACGTCGCCGCCAAATTGCAAAGTGCCGGGTGCCGTGCGTTCTTTTTCACCGAACGTGGTGCGACTTTCGGCTACAATAACCTTGTGGCAGATATGCGTTCCATTTACTGGATGCAACAACTAAATTATCGGGTAATCTTCGACGCGACACACTCGGTCCCACGTCCTGGT
This sequence comes from Terrimicrobiaceae bacterium, assembly GCA_035539295.1. Lineage (GTDB taxonomy): Bacteria > Verrucomicrobiota > Verrucomicrobiia > Chthoniobacterales > Terrimicrobiaceae > DASTFP01. Next base: position 3,423 of record DATLIT010000179.1, read on the forward strand.
GGTGCAGGTGATCGCACCGCCGGTGACGGCGGATTGGCGCCGATCCTGGCTCGCGCCGCCGTCGCCGCAGGTTGCGACGGAGTCTTTATCGAGACGCATGAGAACCCCGCAAAAGCCCTTTCCGATGGTCCAAATCAGATCCCGCTTCGCTCTCTCCCAAGTTTGCTCAATTTACTCACCCGCATCCGTAGCGAAGTTGCCCCTTAGCTTGGCGCTCGCCTGCGCTCTGGCCTTCGGATCGCTTGCCGCCCAACAAGGCACCCCTGCTCCGTCACCGAAAAAAACTGCCAGCGCCGAGAAAACGTCGAAGAAGCCGAAGGAGATCAAAAC
>DATLIT010000180.1:0-8001 GCA_035539295.1 Terrimicrobiaceae bacterium
GGTCTTCGCGCGGAGCAACTACGCCGTCTACGTGTGGAACTCTATCTTGGCTTCCATCGGTTCGACACTGTTGTGCTTTGCCCTGGCCATCCCGGCAGCCTATCGGATGGCCTTTTATCCGACGCCGAAGACGCAGTCGACCTTGGTGTGGATGTTGTCAACCAAGATGATGCCAGCGGTGGGTGTGTTGATTCCGCTCTATATCCTGTGCCAATTCTTTGGCGTCTTGGATAACATCGTTGCGCTGATCATCATTTACGCGCTGATCAACTTGCCGATTGCGGTCTGGATGGCCTACACCTATTTCTGCGAAATTCCCGCGGCCATTCTGGAGGCGGCGCGCATTGATGGCGCCTCTATCTGGGACGAGCTCTGGCATGTGCTCCGGCCGATGACCCTGCCGGGTCTCTCTTCGACCGGGCTGCTCCTGGTGATCTTGTCGTGGAATGAGGCGTTTTGGAGCTTGAATCTGACGAGTGTGAACGCAGCGCCGTTGCCGGTCTTTATCGCCTCTTATTCGAGTCCGGAGGGGCTATTCTGGGCGAAGCTGTCGGCGGCGTCCTTTCTGGCGGTAGCCCCGATCATGGTGCTGGGCTGGATGACACAGAAACAACTGGTGCGCGGATTGACCTTCGGAGCGGTCAAATAGAAAAGCAAAGCTTATGAAGGACGGAGCGGTTCACATCAAAAATCTGGTCAAAACGTATCTTGACGAGCATGGCAATCCGTCGTTCACCGCAGTCAAGAACATCAATCTGGAGATTCAGGATGGCGAGTTCGTGGTCCTGGTAGGTCCTTCGGGGTGTGGCAAGTCGACGACGTTGCGGATGCTTGCGGGGTTGGAGAACATCACCAGCGGAACCATTGCCATCGGCGACCGCGTCGTGAACAATGTGCATCCAAAGGATCGCGGGATAGCCATGGTGTTTCAAAACTATGCGCTCTATCCGCACATGACGATTTTCGACAACATCGGCTTTGGGCTGAAGTTGGCGAAAAAGCCCAAGGACGTCATCCAGAAAAAGGTGACCGAAACCGCGCGCAGCCTCGGACTCGACAAAATGCTGGACCGCAAGCCTGGGGCGCTTTCCGGAGGCCAGCGCCAAAGAGTGGCCCTCGGGAGAGCGATCGTGCGGGATCCCAAAGTATTCCTCTTTGACGAGCCGCTTTCCAATCTTGACGCGAAGATGCGGGTGCACATGCGTTCGGAGATCTCGCGACTGCATACCCAACTGACCACTACCATGGTGTATGTCACCCACGATCAAGTAGAGGCCATGACCATGGGCGACCGCATTTGTGTGATGCGGGATGGCAACATCATGCAGGTCGCCGATCCCCTAACTCTCTACCGCCAACCAGAGAACATCTTTGTGGCGGGTTTTATTGGCAGCCCGCCGATGAACCTTCTCAAAGGCAAAGTGCAGAAGCTCGATGGAGGGCTGAGCTTTGTCGAGGATGCCCAGCAGAACGCCTTGACCGTTCCCCTGCGCGGCAAGCTCGAGAGCCTGGCTACCGCTTACGTGGGCAAGCCAATTATTTTCGGCATCCGGCCCGAGCACCTCAGCGACCAGGTTAGCGATCCGAGCCACATCCCGGTCAACTCGGTCATCGACATCTCGGAGCCGATGGGCTCGGAATCAATCGTCTATCTCAAGGCAGGCACGGGCAATCTCATCGCCCGTGTGCCCGGGGAACATCACTACCATCCTGGTGAGCAATTGACCGTTCAATTGAACATGGAAAAAGTCCATCTGTTCGACGTCCAAACTGAAAAGGTCATCAAGGGCTAACGCCCGTCCCCACATCTCGCCTTGCATGATAGTGCAAGCCCGCGGTTATTGGAGCACACCTCATAGCTTATGAGCAAAACGATGACGGGAGCAGTGCTGCCCGGAAACAGCACGGTAGAGTTCAAGGAGTTTGCGGTCCCGGAGCCAGGGCACGGTCAGGTTTTAATCAAGACAAAATCGTCAACAATCTGTGGCAGCGATATCCGGGCAATCTATCGCGAGCATGTCGGCAAAGGGCCCGAAGGGTATCAAAACAAGATCGCGGGGCACGAGCCATGCGGACAGATTATCGAGGTGGGTCCCGGTTTGAAGAGATTTCGGAACGGAGACCGTGTCATCGTTTATCACATCTCTGGATGCGGAGTGTGCAACGATTGTCGCCGCGGCTACATGATCAGCTGCACGAGTCCCTTTCGCGCGGCCTATGGGTGGCAGCGGGATGGGGGAATGGCCCAATACATCCTTGCGGAAGAGAAGGATCTCGTCGCTCTGCCGGACGAGCTCTCGTATACCGATGGCGCCCAGGTAGCCTGCGGCTTTGGGACTGTTTACGAGGGGCTCGAAAAGATTGGAATTTCCGGAAACGACGCCGTCTTGGTTGTGGGTCTGGGTCCGGTCGGTCTCGCCGCGCTGATGCTTTCAAAGACTTTGGGGGCCAACAAGCTCATCGGAGTCGACGTCGTCGAGGAACGGCTCGACGTGGCGCAAAGACTCGGGCTCGCCGATCACGTTCTCAAGTCCGGGCCTGACAACGTCGAGGAAATCCGACGTTTAACCGGGGGTCACGGAGTTGAAAGGGCTTTTGACGCCAGCGGTAACGATAAAGGTCGCCTGACGGCGATTCAAGCGACGCGTAAGTGGGGCAAGATTGCTTTGGTCGGCGAGGGGGGGACGCTCGCGCTGAGGCCCAGCCCGGACATGATCCATGACCAGAAGACGGTCTATGGGTCCTGGGTCACGAGCATTTGGTTAATGGAAGATCTCGTTGAACGCATCGTCCGCTGGGAGATTCATCCCGCGGATCTCGTTACCGATAGATTTCCACTCGAGAAGGCGGACGAAGCTTATGCGCTGATGGCGAGCGGAAAATCGGGCAAAGTCGCCGTGGTTTTCGACGAAGAGCTTAAATAGATTACTAGAGTCCTTCGGCAGCTCTAGGATCTCGACGAGTCGTCGGGACGCTTATGCTAAGGCGCGGTCCATAGGCGCTCGGGCACAAGCGCCTCCACAAATGTTTCCATTCATCATGGCGACGTTTTACTTAGCGCGGTTCCTCACCACGTTATTTCCCAAGCGATTCATCCAGACCGAAGCGAACCTCAGCAACAATGCCAATCTCTTGGATGTTGTTGAGCTGAAGCACGTCAACATACCACAACGCTGCGCCAACTAGCAGCCGATAGGCTAAAGAAAAGCCTTCACCGACTGCTCTAAGGGGAGATCGGACGCAGCCGTCTCTAAGTCAGCGAGGAAGCTGATGCTTTGCAGATCGAGGAGCGCGAGTGGGCTCAATCCCAGCCTGCAAGCATTTGATGGAGCATCTTGTCTTCTTCCGTGTTGACCTGGGCAGCGATCTGCTCCTCAGTCAATTTCTGTTTTGAGCGAAGTTGCCGATACTTCTGATACTGGGTCTGATCTCCAACATAGACTCGGTTGTGAGCGGGATCCGGGAAGATGTAATAGGTTTTCGCGCCGCGCTTAACCGGGGTAATTTTGTCCGGCGTGAGCGTTTTAAGATGCTGTTGGCTCTCTGGTGTGGATACGCCGCTGGTTCTGAAGCCGGCTTGAGTGAGGAGCTTCTCCTTTTGCTGCGTAGCACAGCCGAGTGCGAAGACCACGAGCGCGAGAGTTGCAAGGAATTTCAGAGGATTGACTAGACGGTTCATAATGACCTTTGTATTTCAGTTGGCGTGCGGGTCGTGCGGTTATCTTAGGTATGCGAGCGGATGGTCCTTTCCGTGGGCGCGTTGTGTGCGCCCTGAAAAGTTGATAGCGCTTCACGAGGAGGATGTCGAATCCAAACGGACTAAGAGCGACAAATCGGCGAGCATAGAAGAAACCTCGAGGTTATTGCTCGAGTTAGCGGAGTCTGGTGAACCGTCGATCGACGTGCAAACGCGACGCCACTGATCCGGCGTTCAGCGCAGGAGAGATGTCTTGCCAGTAAGATCGCCTAAGTTTCTAACCAATACTCTTCAAAAGGGTTGTCCTCGCTCCCTCCTGGTAGAAGTTTTTGAGAATATCGGAGACCTCTTGAACAAAGGCGGGCGCATTCGCCAGTTCTTCACTGAAAACTTCGCGCATGCCGAGCAGTTTACGCGCATCCCGGCCGGCCGCTTTCGAGCGTTCGCGCAGTTGCGACGCCATCGGATCCAGCATAGGCATCTCCTTCCCCGATTCATCAAGTCCATCCAAGTAGCGAAACCACGACGCGACAGTGAAGCTGAGCAACTTAATCGACCCGCCTTTTTTGAGCTGGTCGACAATCGAGGGCAGCACGAACTTAGGAATTCCGGAGGAGCCGTAGATACCGATACGAGAGAGTTGATCGCGAATTGCCGGATTAGCGAAGCGCTCGATCAGGGTCTTCTTGTAATCAGTCAAGTCCACGCCGGGAACCGGCGACAAGATCGGCGTAACCTCTTCGTCCATCATTTTCTGGACCAGCCTCCGGATGTCAGCGTCTTCCATCGTCTCGTGCACCAGCTGATTTCCGAGGAGCATGCCGATATAGCAGAGCGCTTGATGACTGGCGTTGAGCAGGCGAAGCTTCATCTTTTCATACGGAAGGACGTCGGTGGTCATTTGCGCGCCAACTTGCTCCCACTTCGGACGTCCCTGCACAAAATGATCCTCAATCACCCACTGCTTGAAGGACTCGGTCATCACTGGCCAGCCGTCATCGATGCCAAATTTCTCTCGAACCAATGCACGATGTTCATCAGTCGTGGCGGGGGTGATGCGATCGACCATGCTGTTCGGAAAAAGGACGTTGCTGTCGATCCAATTGCGAAAAGTGGGGTCCCGCAATTCAGCGAAGGCTGTCAGCATTTTCTTGGCAACCTCGCCATTGCTCTGGATGTTGTCGCACGACATGAGGGTGAACGGAGCGAGACCTCGCAAGCGACGACGGTCGAGCGCCTCGAGAATATATCCAAACGAACATGAGGGCTCGTGAGGATGAGCCAGATCGTGCTGCAGATCTGAATGCTTGGAATCCAGCTCGCCGGTAGACTGGTCAATATAGTAGCCTCCTTCGGTAATCGTTAGCGAGACGATGCGCGTGGCGGGGGAGCTCATCTGTTCGATCACTTCTTGAGGCGCGTCGGGGGCGAACGCGAAATTGACGATCGAACCGATGATCCGCGCGCTGTCACCTGCCAAGCTCCTTTCAACAAGGGTGTAGAGACAATCCTGTGAGCGCAGAACATCTCGGATGCGCGCATCGTGCTTAAGCAGCCCAACCCCGCAAAATCCCCAGGCGGGATCCTCGCCTCGATTCAGAAGATCGTCGCTATAGAGTGCCTGATGAGCGCGATGAAAACCGCCTACCCCCACATGCATGATAGATTGACCGACCTTCTGTCGGTCGTAACGAGGAACTTGGGTTTTCGGATCGAGCTTGCTTAGGTTCGTTGAGTTAAGTTTCGATGTCATGGTCTGAGGGTTGAAGTCCGTGCGAGCCACCGACGGAGTGCAGTCCGAATACAACTTGCTCTAAGCCCTGTTCACCGAAAAAGAGCGTAGCTCGCATAGGCGTTACGGGTGGAGAGCAAGCGATTTAAGTCCAATATCGCCGGGAGTGTCAAACCGTTTATGGCGATCAAAAGCCAGTTGCCCGCGCGAAATTGGAGAGGATTGTGCATGCGAGCGAGGAGAAAACAAGGCCGCCGCGCGAGGGAGTTCCTCCGCGGCGGCTTCTCCGGCATGAGCGATTCGTCTCGTCCGCCCCGCGTTTGTCCCTCGGCCCGCTCAAAGGACAATGGACGAGCTTCCTCCTTAGCGGCCATGGACCGGGGCCGCGGGCTGGGGGTCGCGTCAGCCGAAAGATGGAAGTTTAGAAAGTGACGGCATAGGCGAAGCCAAGGATCGTCGCATTCTTCACAGCTTCGGTTCCGTTTGGCTTGATGATGTATTGGACGAAGGGCTGGAAATACGCCCACTCATTGAGCTGAATGCGATAGTCCCATTCGAGAACGATGCTGTAATTAGGCTGATTGACGTTCCCTTGGTCTTGCAGGCTGTGGATATTAAACACGCTGTAGGCCCCATAGGCGATCGCGAACATCAGTTTATCTTTGTCGCGACTCGGAATGAGACCCTCGTAAACGAGACCTGACTGGAAATAGAACGGAAAAAGGTTGTTGTATGCGGGCGCGTAGCTGATCAGGTTGAAGGAGTAAAGGCCCTGCTTCGAAAGCTTCGGTTTCGAGACAGGAGCCACTGGTTCTTTGAAGGATTTTCCGCTGGAAGGACCTGCGACCGGCGGGGCAGGCACCTCAGGGGAAGGCTCACGGAAGAGCATCTGGTCGAACTGCCAGTAGAGTCCCCATTGTCCGTAATTGGGCGTGCCGTTGAAGGAATTCATAAACCCTCCATAGTAGAAACCCCCAAAAACATACTTGCCAGGGAGTTTGGACGGGCCGATTTTCGGGGTCACGCCGGTCTCTCCCATGAAAAAGAGGCCGTTCTGGCTCGGATCTTGGGCGAAACCTTCAAAGGCCAGGCCATGATTCTCCGACGAGGTAGCCTGCGGATACGCCATGAACAAACCCGTCTTGAGATAATACCAGTCCACGGGTTTGATATTCAATGTGCCGCCCCAGGTCGAGAAGCTCGAGGAGAACTGAATGTTGCCTCCCAGGCCCTTGGCGCTCTCGATAGCATTGTTAATGAACAGTTTGGAGAGAGGCTGATCGATGAACTCTTTCTGTGGTCGGAGCCATCCCCCATGCAGGGTGATGAATTCTTTGATGCCAAAAAGTTCCGGCGTCGTATACGCGAGGCCGAAAGTCAGCAGACGCCACTGTGTGCCTGACTGGTTGTTAGAAGGCTGGAAGAGACTGTTGGCTAGAACGAACGTGTTCGGGTTTGAGTTGGCGCGCGAATCGCGCCACCGGACTTCACCGAAGGCTGATAGTCCTTCGAGAGCCTCGACTTTGGTGAGCTTGGCGAAGTCAAGATCACCCGCGAATGCCAACTCTTGGTCGTAAACGCCGCGGCTTCCGCGCTGGCTATCAACGATTCCGAAGAAGATGCCTTCGTATTTGCCCGCGAATTTGAATCCGTAATCCTCCAAGGTGTCACGCAGCCCAAACCAATTTCCCGTCATGTACTTGCCATTCCACCATTCTGAGAACCACGATTCGGAGCGCGCTTCGGCGCTTGATTCAGAGACCGGAGCAGCCGGAGCCCCTGCGAGCAGGGAACCTGTCGTCACGATCAGAGCGAGTGCGGCAGCCAGTACTGCGGCTGCCCGGCAGAACAATGAGGATTGTTTCATAGTTGAGGCAAAGCCACGGAGACTGTGCCGACAACACACCGGCCTCAAAGGCGGGAATTGTAACGTTCTCGTCACATTGACTTTCCACTCGCGCACAGGAGGGAAGGCACGTTTGCAGTTGAACGCAGGTCGAAAACGATTCGATGCGGTATTGACACCGCCTACCCCTCTTCAGGCACCGCTTGCCGTGCAGATCAGGAGTGATAATTGAATGCTTGCGTGTTGGTTCTTCAACGTGCCTGCGAGCCTTAACGCCGAAGGCGGAGACTGCAATTTTCAACGGAGCCGCGTCTTGAACCTGCGCATTGACGATTTTATTATAGCGCGCCGCGAGACAATCGGCCGTCGGATCGCCTATGCGTTCGTGCGTTCCCTGGCGCCGGTACGTACTTGGCCGGGTGTTTAGTGGCGGTGTCCCCGCCCAGTCCGCGCCGACGTGGGCTCACCGCCCGGGACGACTCTCGCGTAGGGACACGGTCGCCAGAGGCGCAAACTAAACTATCGGGCAATTAGGCCGCGAGGCCGGCCGCCTTGGCATCGCGATCTTTCATGGCCGCCTTGCGGCTGAGTTTGACTCGTCCCTTGTCGTCGACACCGATGCATTTGACCCAGATAGTATCGCCGACTTTGACAACGTCCTCGGTTTTGTTCACACGAAAGTCGGCGAGCTCCGAAATGTGACAAAGGCCGTCCTTGCCGGGAAGA
>DATLIT010000181.1:0-3267 GCA_035539295.1 Terrimicrobiaceae bacterium
CCCTCCTTCGCCAAAGATTGCCCTTTGTCTCCCTTGTTGGACTGGCGATCTGCGGAATCGTAGCCTCTGACTATTTTTTTCTGCCATCAGTAGTCTGGCTGGGAGTGACCACATGCTCCGCCGTCATGTTTCTCGTGACGAGGCGCAAGATCGCTTTCGCCGCTCTTGTGGTCTCCACGTTCGCCACTGTTCACGTCTGGCAGAGCCATGAGTCGCAAGCGGCGCGATTCGGCGCCTGGCTCGGATCGAACACTAAGGTTGCCGAGGCACGCGGAATTGTCAGGACCGAACCACGTGTCTTCCCCAGTGGACGCTCGAGCTATGAGCTCGAACTCTCGCAACTTCGCCTTGAGGGCATTGAACTTAAACCATCGTTTCGTCTCCTTGTGCTGCAAGACGGGCCTGCACCTGCCTACGGCGATGAACTTGAGCTACGCGGCACCCTCGCCAGAATCGAAGCGCCGCGGAATCCGGGCCAATTCGATTTCGCAAGCTGGGCCGCTCGCCACGGCATGTTTACGCAGCTAAGCGTTAGCCAAAGCGGTGGCGCACGCGTCCGGCGCACCGCGCAGGGAAACCCATTGGTTTCCTTCGCGCTGGAGGCACGGGCTCGACTCCGAGCGACGTTGGTTGAGGGAGTGGACGATCCGACAGTCGCCGACTTGCTTGTGGCAATGGTGCTCGGCGATGTCTCCTCTCTGCCGGAGGACGTTCAGGAGGAATTCCGGGGCACCGGCACGTTTCATCTTTTTTCGGTCAGCGGTCTGCACGTCGGGATGATTGGGGTGCTCCTCTGGTATGTATTCAAGATCCTGCGGGTTCCGCGGCGGCACGCCGCGGCCTGGATCATTCCGCTGCTTTTCTTTTACGTGTTGATGACTGGGCTGAAAGCCGCCAGCCTCCGCTCTGCTCTAATGGCTTCGATTGTGCTGCTGGGCATGATGACCAATCGAAGACCAGTTCTCATCAATAATCTTTGTGCCGCGGGATTTTTGATTCTGTTGGTGAATACCAATGAGCTTTTCAACCCTGGATTTCAGCTCTCCTTTTGTGTGGTGGCAGCAATCATGCTCTTTGCGGGACCACTGAGCTCGCTTCTGGCCGCCCCTTTTCGTCCCGACCCATTTCTGCCAGCAAGGCTTTTATCGTGGCCGCGCCGGTTGGCGACGAGCTCTGGCGCACGTTTTGCCTCATTGATTGCAGTTTCAGCGGCGGCCTGGATCGGATCGTTGCCACTGACGATGGGCTATTTCCATCTCATCTCGCTCACCTCACTTCCTGCCAACGTGTTCGCAGTGCCACTCTCCTTTGCTATTATGGCTGTCGCGTTAATTGCACTTGGAACGGGCTCTGTCAGTGTGTGGCTGGCCTCCATTTACAATCAAACGAATTGGCTTCTGGCGAAGTTGCTGCTCGAGATCGTGCATGCCTTTGCCTCCGTGCCCGGGTCGTTTTTCTATGTAAGAATTCCAGAGCATCCCGCACCAGTGGCGGAAATTGTCGTATTCGATTTCGGTGCAGGCGGCGGATCCTGGATTTCCGCGCAGGGAAATCACTGGCTCATCGACAGCGGTCCTGCCTCCGGGCATGACTCGGTTCTCCTCCCTTTTCTGCGTTCTCGCGGGCTGCGTTCGCTTGATGGCTTTCTCATCACCCATGGAGACTCGGGCCACATCGGTTCTGCGCTCCAATTGGTCCGCACATGTCCTCCAGCGCGCGTTGTAGACTCCACGCTGGACGACCGCTCAGCGAGCCGCCGTCGTCTGCATGCAGAACTTTCCCAGCTCGGAGTACCCAAGTCGTTGCATCGCTCGGGAGATTGGATTCCGCTCGGTCCAGAGGCGCGCCTGCAAATTCTCTACCCACCCGGGGAGGTGCTGCGCTCGGTGTCGGACGACAAGGCCTTGGTTGTGCAGCTTCGCGCTGGTCCCACGAGAATTCTCTTCATGTCCGATGCGGGCCTTCATACCGAGGAGTGGCTGATGCGGAATGTCCCGCAGGAACTCTCCAGCGACATCCTTATCAAGGGGGCGCCGAGAGAGGGACCGTCTGGAGACGGAGCCTTCGTCAGCGCGGTGAGTCCGCGGGCGGTGATCGCGACCTCTGCGGAGTTTCCGAGTAGCGAGCGCATCCCTCTGCACTTCGCTGAGGATCTGCGCACCCAAGGGATACGTCTGTTCACGCAGGATCGCTGCGGGGCCGTTGCTATAAAGATCTTCTCGAGCCATTGGGAGGTCTCCGCCTTTCTCAACAAACAGCAGTATTGTCGGTTTCGATGAAAGTGCTTTTCGATTTGCGGAACCTGTCCATCCACCGATCTGGGGTTCATATTTTGGATGACGTAAAGTGGAGGGTGAAGGCAGGGGAGCATTGGGTCATCCTGGGAGCCAACGGTTCGGGCAAGACATCGCTTCTCAAGGCGCTAACAGGCTACATGACGCCTACGCGAGGGGAGATCACGCTTCTCGGTCAGGATTATGGCGGAAGCGACTGGAGAGCGCTTCGCAAGCGGATCGGGGTGGTCAGTTCGAGCATTTCGCGTCTTGTGCACGACGAAGATAGCGGTCTTGAAATCGTTGTCGGAGGCACGCAAGCAATGATTGGGTTTTGGGGCCGGATCAGCCGGTCGGAGCGAGCGCGCGCCAGGCGCGTGCTCTCACTTCTGCGGGTTCCGCAAGCCGTCGGACGCAGTTGGGAAGTGCTCTCGCAGGGTGAGCGGCAGCGTGTTCTCATCGCCCGTGCGCTGATGGCCAAACCCGCCATCCTCATCTTGGACGAACCGTGCGAAGGCCTCGATCCCGTCGCTCGCGAGAGATTTCTCGCCGACGTTCGTAAGTTGGCAAAGAGAAAAAGTGCTCCAGGATTGGTTTTGGTAACCCACCACATTGAAGAGATCGTTCCTGAATTCACACACGTTCTTGCATTGCGAGGAGGCCGGGTCGTCTATGCGGGTCCAAAATCTAGTGGACTTAACGGCCGCACCTTGGAAAAAATCTTTGATGCGCCGCTTAGCGTCTGGAAGTCTGACTCCCGATATTATCTGCGCGGGATTTCGCCAGCCTGATAGAACTGAACATGTTTTTGGGCGCAAGGAGCCCGCCTCTTAGGCGGATTTGCCTGCAAGATGGACACGACCGAGGTTTTCTTAGCGATCGAAGCTTCCTCGAACCATCACTCTCATCGTGTTTGCGGCCATTGAATCATTCTGGCATCGTCTTCGTCGGCGCCTCAGTCGTAATGAATGGGCTGTTCGTCATCTTCGCCTGC
>DATLIT010000182.1:0-5667 GCA_035539295.1 Terrimicrobiaceae bacterium
CTGTTGTCCTCATGTTGAGACCGCAAAGCGGCCTTGGTCAGGAAGTGAAACACACTCACCTCTCGATCGAGCCGCCGGTGAACCTGTATGAGTTTCACGATGCCTTCGGAAACCTTCAGCAGAGAACCATGCTGGGGCAAGGCCGGTCGATCATTACTAGTAGCTGTACCGTCGATACGCCTGATGAGATCGCCTCACAACCCGAGGCCGATTTCACACTGATACAAAACCTTCCCGACGACGTGATTCATTATCTTTTGCCGAGCCGCTACTGCGAGGCCGATAAGCTGCTGAAATTGGCCACCTCGATCGTCAAACAATCTGCCCCTGGCTATCCACAAGTGGAAGCGATCAAAAGCTGGATCTTCCGCAAGGTGCGATACAAGTATGGCGTGAGTAATTCTTCCACCTCGGCCATGGATACCGCCAAACGGCGTGCCGGCGTCTGCCGAGACTTCGCCCACTTGGGTATCGCGCTCTGCCGCGCAGTGAGAATTCCTGCGCGCATGGTCGTGGGCTACCTTTATCAGCTGGAACCGATGGACTTGCATGCTTGGTTCGAGGCCTTTGTCGGCGGTCGGTGGTACACGTTTGATGCGACGCAGAAAAGGCCTCGTGGCAACCGGGTAATTATTGGCTATGGGCGGGACGCCGCCGATGTCGCTCAACTAAGCGAATACGGACCCCTCAAGACAGCATCGATATCAGTGTGGGTAAAGGCTGCCAACGAAGCGGCGGCCGCATGAGCTACTGGAGCCTCGACGAGCTCCTCGAGAAAGGAGACTGATCCCACACCATCTCGCCGGGCTGCCACGATACGCTTGCGAGGCTTGGACCTATGGAGCAAGAAACCGATAAGATTCATGTCATTTCTCTGGCTGATGACTGGGAAATAGAATCGCAGAGCGGCGTTCCGTTGGCACACGAAGACGAGAAGTGCGATGCCGTCGATACCGCCAGGAAACTCGCCCAGCAACAGGGTATCGAAACAGTGATCCTTCACCATGGCGACGGCGTAACCGAGAAAATTCCAGCGACGCCGCCCGAAGAGACCACCGCGCCTGCTGGCGAACCAAACTCCTTCTCTGAAGGCAAGGTTCCTCCGTCGCGCTGAGAAACCCTTGAACACCCAAGCTGAATGGATAGAGGTAGGTCCTCGCCTACTTTCGGATAGTTCCTGCAGCTATGAATCGTGTCTTCGTGCTTTCCCCTGCTCGCTCCAGCGGCCGTCGTGCACAGCTGCTTACTCGTCCGGAAGCTTCCTTTGAATTAGCGCGACAAGTCCGGATTGGCGATGCGAAACTCGGCGATGTCTTTACTTTCTGCAGCGGGTTGTACTTCCGCGGAAAGCTCGCCTATGGGCAACACTTCGCCCAGCCTCCAGATGCAGTGGCAGGGGTACAGATTATCACTCCAACGCGCGGATTGGTCTCGCCGGAAACTCGGCTCGGAATTGAGGACCTTCGCGAATTTGTCAGCGTGGCGGTGGCTGCCGATGAAAGTCGGTTCACTCGCCCCTTGCAACGTTCGGCTGAGGTGCTGGCGGCGACCTCTTGCGAGGTGATCCTGCTCGGGAGCATTGCCACGGGTAAGTACGTCGATTGCTTGCTCCCCATCTTTGCGCAGCGCCTCCTATTCCCTTCTGAATTCGTCGGGCGTGGCGACATGAGCCGCGGAGCCCTGCTCTTAAGGTGCGTGGCCGAGAACACGGAGCTAAACTACGTCCCGCTCATGGGAGCGGTTCGGCGGGGGCAGCGTCCAGGCTCTTTTCGAATCACTTCGAAGAGCGCTTGACCCTCGACCTTCCGGACAGAGGCACCTTGACTCGCGAATAGTTGCCTGGCTGCCGGCTTCTCACTTTACTCCATCCACCAGTCGCCTGACGTTCGATCCCTCGCGAAGCATGGAGCTGTGAGCTGCTAGGCGGCCCATGCAAATTCAATTAGCATGAAAACTCGATCGCTCTGGAGCGACACTTCATCTACCCGAGACTTTCCGCCACTCCGTGGCGAGATCAAAGTTGACGTTCTCGTGGTCGGAGCGGGAATCACCGGAGTGACGACCGCTTATCTTTTAAAGCAATCGGGCAGCCGGGTAGCGATAGTCGACCTCCAAAGCGTTGGCTCGGGAGAGACCTCCCATACAACCGCCCATATTACGCTGGTAACCGACACACGGCTCCAGGAACTCGTTTCCCGTCTGGGCCAGGAGCAGGCACAGGCTTTCTGGGGCGCTGGCCAATTGGCCATGAAGCAGATCGAAAGCATCGTCGATGAACTCCACATCGATTGCGAATTGAAGCGAATCCCAGGCTACCTCTTCGCGGCAGTCGGTGCAGACACGGAGAAGGAAACCAAGTCCCTTAGAGAGGACGCTCTCATCGCCAACAGCCTCGGCTTCGATGCATCGTTCATTGAGAGCGATCCCCTCTTTCGGCGTCCGGCTGTGAGATTTCCCAATCAATTGAAGTTCCATCCATTGAAATACGTGAACGCCCTTGCCAGGGCCTTACCGGGAAAAGGTTGTCACGTGTTTTCACGAACAAGCGGCAGTAACATTGACAGTGACAAGCACCAACTAACCACCACCGGGGGCACCATAACCTACGACGCCGTTGTTGCCGCTACGCATGTTCCCATTCAGGGAGAGCGCGACACCTTTCGCGCCGCCCTCTTCCAAACCAAACTGGCGGCTTATTCGACATACGCGATCGAGGCAGAAGTGCCACCCATGGCAGAGTCGCTCTTTTGGGACACAAACGACCCCTACCTTTATCTTAGGTTCGACCAGCGCGAAAGGGCCACTTCACTGATCCTCGGCGGTGAGGATCACAAGACAGGTCAGCAAGAAGACACCGAGAACCGCTACGAGAAGTTGAGCAGCATTCTGGCGAAGACTTTTCCAGAATCCAAGCCGCGCCACCGCTGGTCCGGACAGGTGCTGGAGACCCCTGATGGTCTGCCTTATATCGGAGAAGTCGCGCCGCATCAATTCATTGCCACCGGATTTTCCGGCAATGGCATGACCTTGGGAACGTTCTCCGCCATCCTGATTCGAGATGTTATCACTGGCAAATCCAACCCGTGGACCCAACTTTTCTCGCCTGACCGTAAGGCCACTGTCGGGGCATTGGAATACCTTCGAGAGAATAAGGACTACCCCGCCTATTTTCTGCGGGGCCTGATTCGTTCTCCCGCCACCATGGACGATGTGCAACGCGGCTCCGGAGCCGTAGTCCAGCTTGATGGCAAAAAGCGGGCAGTCTACTGCAGCGACAAAGGGAAGCGGACCGTGCTTTCCCCGATCTGTCCCCACATGGGCTGCGTAGTTGCCTGGAACAGCGCTGAGAAAACATGGGACTGTCCGTGTCACGGCTCGCGCTTCACCGCCACCGGCGAACTCATAGCTGGCCCGGCGGAATCTAACCTTGAGCCGGAGAAAGCATGAAGCTGCCCGGAATACTGCTAGCCGCCTGTGGATTAGCCGGTCTATTGCTGCTGCGACGGCCGGTGAACTATTCGCTCGCGGATAAGGTAGTCGTGATAACCGGCGGCTCGCGGGGTCTTGGGTTGGCCCTGGCCCGTGAGTTTTCGCGTCACGGTGCCAAGGTCGCCTTGCTCGCCAGAGATCGTGAGGAACTCGAGCGCGCAGCCACCGATTTGCGCAACTCAGGCGCCGAGGTGACAACCTGGACGTGCGACGTGCAGCGCGACCAAGACGTGGAAGAGACTATCTCCGCGATTGGGCGTGAGTATGGTCGTATCGATATCCTCGTCAACAACGCGGGAATCATGCTCGTCGCCCCGCTGGACCTCATGGTGAAAGAAGATTTTGAGGAGGCAATGAACGTTCATTTTTGGGCTGCGTATCGACTCATCACGGCGGCGCTCCCGCGACTCAAGCAAAGTCGTCCAAGCCGCATCGGGAATATTTCTTCCATCGGAGGGCGTGTGGCCGTCCCGCACATGGCGCCCTATTGCGCCAGCAAGTTCGCGGCGGCGGGGTTTTCCGATGCGATTCGGGCCGAGCTCGTGCGCGAAGGCGTGCATGTGACCTCGGTTTTTCCCGGCCTGATGCGGACGGGCTCGCATATCAACGCCGAGTTCAAGGGTAGTCATGCAAAGGAATACGCCTGGTTCTCGATCAGTGCCGGCCTGCCGTTTCTCTCCATAGACGCCTCACGCGCGGCGCACCAGATCGTCGAGGCCGCGCGAAGCGGCCGGCCCGAACTCACGATCACGCTTCAAGCCCGCGCGCTCATTCTCGCCCAGGCTCTGGCGCCGGGCCTCTTTGCCCGCGCACTTCAACTCGTTAATGCCTTGCTTCCTGGAAATCCTGGGGGTGAGGCCCCCAGTCGTCGTAAAGGCTATCATTGCCAATCGGATGTGTCTCCCTCTCGGCTGACGCAACTCGCGGACGAAGCGAGTCCGCACTACAACGAATTACCCAAGCCAGAGTGAGCTGGCGAGTGCCGGGGCGGCTCATCCATCATCAAACTCGATAAATTAATCTAAAGCAGCGTCGTTATGAAAGCAGTCGTTTTTCACAAACCAAAAGATATGCGCGTTGAGACTGTCGACGATCCTTCTCTCGAGGATCCGCGCGATGCCATCTTGCGAGTTACCGCTACCGCAATTTGCGGTTCAGACTTGCACCTCTACAATGGGTTTTTTCCTCAAACGAAGCCGTTAGTAATGGGGCACGAGTTCATGGGGGTTGTCGAGGAGGTAGGCTCGGAAATACGAAATCTTCGACGTGGTGATCGAGTCGTCGTTCCTTTTCCCATAGCGTGCGGCAGCTGCTTTTTCTGCACCCACGGCCTTCCTGTCCAATGCGAAAAATCTAATCACAAGCATTATGGCCCCGACGGCGACATGTTTGACCAGAAGGGTGGTGCACTCTTCGGATATACTGACCTTTACGGCGGTTACAGTGGCGGCCAGGCGGAGTATGTCCGCGTTCCTTACGCCGATGTCGGGCCTCGCAAGGTGCCACAGCGCTTCAGCGACGAAGAAGTCCTTTTTCTTACCGATATTCTCCCAACTGGATTTTCAGGCGTGGAGTGGGCCGGCGTAAAAGGAGGAGAGACAGTCGCCGTCTTTGGCTGCGGCCCGGTCGGTTTGATGGCCCAGAAGTCTGCGTGGGTTCGAGGCGCCAAGCGCGTCATCGGACTGGATATTGAAACCTGCAGACTTGAAATGGCAAAGCGGAGTGCAAATGCCGAGGTGATCAATGCGAAGGAGGGCGATGCCGTCGAGGCCATCCGAGCGATGACCGACGGACGCGGTGCCGACGTCTGCATTGACGCGGTTGGGATGGAGGCAGAGCGCTCCTTGCTGGACAAGGCGAAGAACATTCTGCATATGGAAATGGGAACGATCAACGTTCTCAGGATGTGTTTCAGCGCGGTCCGGCGCGGCGGCGCGGTCTCAATTCTAGGAGTCTATGGTATGCCATATGACAACTTCCCGATCGGCCAGATCTTCGACAAAGGTCTGAAAATTTACTCCGGCCAGGCACTCGTCCATTGTTATATCGACGAATTGATCTCGTGGCTTGAAAACGATCGCATCCGGCTGAACGACATCGTTACTCATCGACTTCCGTTGGCTGAGGCTCCTCACGGCTACGAGATCTTTAACGAGAAGAAAGAGAACTGCGTCAAGG
>DATLIT010000183.1:0-3422 GCA_035539295.1 Terrimicrobiaceae bacterium
CGCCCGGCCGCTGGTTGAATTCGAGGATCTGGACTTTGTACCCTGCCTGGCGCAACTCCAGTGCCGCGGTCATACCTGCAAGCCCGGCGCCGAGCACGAGGACAGAAGCCCCTTTGGCATCGCCATCAAGCTTAATCGGCCCCGTGTACCCGGACTCCGCCGCAAAACCTAGGCTCGTCATCGCCTGATACATGGCCGCGCTACCGGCGGTCATGCCGATCATGGCAAGCAGACTGCGACGACTGACGCCCTGTGATCCAGACTCGTTTTGCATATTATTCCCTCGTGCGAATGGACCTGCCAGACAGTTCCCATTGCTGTCGACAGCGCTAATAGACCCCGATTTGGCACCTATCCGAAAGGGGTAGTGGCGCTTGGAATTTGCTCTTGGTGCCAAAATGGAGGGCACGATGAGTGGCCCTTAATCACCCAGCGCCGACCCACCGGAACAAGCCCGGTGGGCGCTTTGCGTGTCATCCGATCATTTGCCGGCGACCTTCGACAGCGTGTCGAAGATCATCTGCGTGCCTTCGTCGAGGGACTTGATGGAAATCCTCTCGTCGTTTCCGTGCATCCGCTCGAGCGTATTGTTGTCCAACGGATATGGATAAATGCCGTAGACCGGCACACCACGCTGCCTCCAAGCCGAGGCATCGGTTCCCGCTTCGAATAGAGCCGAAACCACCTCCGCCTGAGGCCAGACTTTCTTGCTGCTCTCGGCGAGGGCCTTATAGAGGTCCGTTTCGGTAGATGAGGCCGCTGCTTTCGTGGCCTTATCGTAATAGTCGCGGGCCTCTGCCTCGGACATCGTGGTTGCCAAGGACACTTTCACCGAAGGGTCGCCGATGGCGGTTTCCACCTGCTTGAGCACGTCCCATGGGACGGAACCCGGGACAAGACGAACATTGATGTAAGCCTCTGCGGCTCCCGGTATGACGTTTTCCTTTACCCCTGCCTTAACGATTGTCGTCGCGACCGTGTTGCGCATCAGGGCATGCCAAAGGAGGGGATAATCTCCTTGCTCCGATACCCTCTTGCCCGCCTCTCGTAGCACTGCCGGATCTTCGCTCTTGGCAAGGGTCGCCAGGTCCGCTGCCAGCGGTCCCTCAGTGCTCTTGGAAAGGGCGTCAAAATAAGCCCGGGTTTGCTGCGTCAGGGTCGGGTCGGTATCCCATACTGCGATCTTGGCTAGCGCACGGGTCAGGCGGCCAATCGCGCTGTCGGGCATCGGACGTGAGGAATGGGTGGGAGTGCCTAAGACCTGCAGCTTCAGGCCCGCATAGATCTTGTCGCGGGTGGTAATGTTCACCTGGCGGGTTACGCCGGCTTTATCTTGGAAAATCCAGCCGCCTTCGTTCAAGGCAAATTCTGCGTCGATCTTGTCCCAGTGATTTTTGGCAAGCCATCCCGTGCCATATTCCCCTGCTTCCTCGTCGGCTTCGGCCAAGAAAATCACGTCGCGGGCGAGGGGTACCTTGCTTTCCGCAAGCATAAGCACGGCTCGGGCAAAAACGGCCTGGCCGCCTTTGAAATCCATGGCGCCGCGGCCGAGGACGAAACCATCTTTGACAACACCGGCGAACGGATCCACCGTCCAAGTCGCCCGCTCGACGGGAACAACATCGGAGTGTCCAGCGAGAAGCACAGGTCGCTTACTTCCGTCTCCTTTCAAGCGAGCGATGAGATGAGCACGTCCCTCATCGGGCGTTCGAATGATTTCGTTTGGGATTCCGGCGGCGTCGAAGATCTTTTTCAGATACTCGGCCTGATCGATTGTTCGCCCGGGAGGATTGCTGGTATCGAAACGCAAAAGGTCCTGCAAGAGGGCCGCAGTTTTACTGTTGCTTGCGTCGGCAGGTGCCGACATTGCGGACATGTTCCCGGCGACAAGTACAAGCGCAGCTAACGAAGAGACGGATTTCCACTTCACGACAGATCTTCCTTCCTAGAAATTGGCAAAGAATGGCAATCGCGCTCGCGCGCGCAGCTTCGCCGGGTCACTCAGAAGACGATTGCTTGATACTGGAGGTACCGCAGAGACAATGCCCCTCTTATACGGACTGCACGGAGAATCTGATGTGCAGCTACGGCGCAAACACCATACAAAATTATACTTCAGAGGCGAGCTAGCCATTTTGACAGATTGATGACGACTACCAGCGCCTTAAATATGTCCTTCCGAATACGATCGATCACAAAACAAAAAGAAATCCATAACTGAATTTTATACCTTCGCGGTCTGTCACAACGATAGATGCGCCCTAGCCAGCTCTGGCGCACCTCGTGGCTGTCCAGCGCCTCCCGAACCCCATCGACCTCCTCAGCATCGATCATGGCGCCCGTGTTTCGCTTCCGGGCGAGTTGATCCACGAAATAAGCCAGGACGGCGAAGTCATGACTGGTCTCCGGAGCGGTCCAGGCTTCACGCCGGGTTAGAAAGCCGGCCGCCACAATCCTCCGGCGGGCAGGCCTCC
Organism: Terrimicrobiaceae bacterium; assembly: GCA_035539295.1. Classification (GTDB taxonomy): domain Bacteria; phylum Verrucomicrobiota; class Verrucomicrobiia; order Chthoniobacterales; family Terrimicrobiaceae; genus DASTFP01. The sequence goes on from DATLIT010000183.1 coordinate 2,475, forward strand.
TGCCCATCTAAGTAAAGGGGATAGCATCTCCTGGGCTCAGCCCTCACTTCGGGCTTGTCACATTGCGGGGTCTGACCGAAATGGGATCTGCCAGATGTCCCTCGCTATGCCACTACACCCGCAGTTTCGCGCCAGGTGGCGAACGCCGCGGCTCGGAGGAGCCGGTGCGTTCGGGCGGTCGTGAGATGGCGAGGAACGGTGAACGCGTTGTAGATCGCTGCATGCATTGAGAGGAACCGCTGGGCCGAGCCGGGTGACTTGAACCCCTGCAGCTTCCACTCTCGTCGTCGCACCGGCACGTGCGAACTCTCCGCTCGGTTGTTGGCCCGCTTGGCCTGGGTATGAACGGCCCTCTGGATCTTCAGGCCTCGAAGCGCAGCTCCATAGGCGGGACACTTGTCCGTGACCCACTCTGTTGGAGCGGTGCCGTGCTTCTTCGGGAGCTTGCGAATGAGCTTCAGGGCGGCTCGCTTGTCGCGCTTCGCTTGAACCAGCACCTCGAGGACCTCGCCTTCAGCATCAACGGCGCGCCAGAGATACATCTGCTTGCCTCCAATGCGAACAAACATCTCGTCCAGGTGCCAGCGACTGTGAGGCTTAGGACGTCGGGCCCGCAGCTGGTGCGCGATCACCGGTCCAAAGGTGAGTACCCAGCGCCGGATGGTCTCATAGGACACCTCGACCCCACGCTAGACACCTTGACCCCACGCTCGGCCAGGAGCTCCTCGACATCCCGGTAGCTGAGGGTGAAACGCAGGTAGAGCCAGATCGCGCGCTGAATGATGTCGCTGGGGAAGCGGGAGCCGGAGTAGAATGGTGAGGTCATATCGAACAGCTAAGCCGATGCAATGCCGTCAGCAAGCTGCAAACGTGACAAGCCCTCAGCTATACCGAGAACGACAACAAGTGGCATGCGGTGATGAACGCCACCAAGGACCAGCTCAAAAT
>DATLIT010000184.1:0-4463 GCA_035539295.1 Terrimicrobiaceae bacterium
ACTCGGCGAAGTTGCGAGCTCTTTTTGGAGGGTCGCGATGGCACCATACTCCTGCCCGAGTTTTGTCGGGATGCTCAAGTAGATGGGCAGCAGGCGGCGATAGATCGCGGCGTTTTGCGAAATCGGCGAGTGCCGATGGGTCGCGCCGACCATTCCGGAGACCACATCCAGGGAAGCAATTCGACCAACGGCATATAGACCAAGCACGGCTGCACCGAGGCAGGAACTTTCAAAGCTTTCCGGCACGATCACTTCCTGGTCGAAAACGTCTGCCAGGATTTGGCGCCAGAGAGGAGATCTGGCAAACCCGCCGGTGGCCTTGATCGATCGCATCGGTCCGACGAGTTCTTCGACGATAGGAAGGATGCTATAGAGGTTATAGACTACACCTTCGAGGATCGCACGAATGAGGTGTTCCTTGCGATGGTGCATTCCCAGTCCGAAGAATGAGCCGCGCAGATTGGCATCCCAGAAGGGAGCCCGTTCGCCGGTCAAGTAGGGATGAAAGAGCAATCCCTCCGCTCCCGGCCCGACCTGCTCTGCCATCCCCGTAAGCAGCTCATAGGCGTCAATCTGTCGATGTTGCGCGGTTTCGCACTCCGCACGGCAAAGTTTGTCGCGCATCCATCGAAGGATGATTCCGCCATTGTTCACGGGACCTCCGATGGCCCAATGGCGGTCGGTCAACGCATAACAAAAGGTTCTGCCGTCCGAATCGGTCACCGGCCGCTCAACGATGGTGCGCATCGCCCCGCTGGTGCCAATGGTGATGGCCATTTCGCCTGGCCCAATAGCATCGACGCCGAGGTTGGAGAGCACACCGTCATTCGCACCCACAATGAAAGGTGTGTTCGGGGAAAGCCCAAGCTCAGCGGCCACAGGAGGTGTGAGACCTTCGAGACGAAAGGTCGTGGGCACAGGAGCGGAGAGTCGGTCACGCTCGACGGCGGCCAGAGCGATGGCCTCATCGTCCCAATCGAGTCGTTCAATGTTGAACAGGCCAGTAGCCGAGGCGATCGAATAGTCCACCACATGGCATCCGAACAAACGAAAGAGCACATATTCCTTGATGCCGATAAAGCGTGCGGCGCGGCCAAAAAGGTCGGGCCTCTCGTGTCGCAGCCACACCAGCTTGACAAGTGGCGACATCGGGTGAATCGGCGTCCCGGTCCGACGGTAAATCCCGTTGCCTCCCCACTCCCGCACAATTCTCTCGGCCCACCCCGCGGCGCGATTGTCCGCCCAGGTGATGCTTCGGCTCAGCGGCCTGCCTTGTGCGTCGACCGCGATCACGCTGTGCATGGCTGCACTGAACGCCACGCATGCAACCGTCCCGCCCGCTGTATGTGCTCGCTGAAGCGCCGTTTTGATGGCCTCGAGGACAGCGCGAAAAATTTCTTCCGGATCCTGCTCTGCCGTGGCGGGCGTCGGCGTCAGGAGCGGATATTCAACTGAATGGTGTGCGACGACGCGACCGCCGAGATCGAAGACGACTGCCTTTGTGCTCGTAGTTCCAATGTCAACACCGAGCGCATAGTCTGACATCGCGCGGGTCAGGCTTTGTGGTGACAATCTCCCGCCGTTGACGGCTCATTCTGTAGCGACCGTGTCCTCACGGTCGACAGCGGTCGGGAGGCGCCGAGGCGGCCCGCTACAACCAAAGACGCTTTTCGGACCTTTCCCACGCAGGAGCACTCTAGGGCTTCTTGTCTCGTCCGCGGAAGGTCAGTTCTGCGATGCCGGATTTGTCGAGTTCTCCGAGGCCCGCGGCGACCATGCGATCGTATTGCGCCTTCGTTGCCTCCGCGAGGGGGAGGTTGAGTCCCTCGGCGCGCGCGAGATCCAGAGCAATGCCGGAGTCTTTGGCAGCGTGCGCTGCGGAAAAGAAACACGCGTGCTCGCGGTTTTGCATATCTTCACCGTCGGTCTCCAGCACGCGCGAGTTCGCACCCGTCTGGGAAAAAATTTCGCGCAGCATCGTCAGATCAAGACCGAGCGTGTCGCCCAGGCCGAGCCCTTCGGCGAGACCGGCGGTATTGATGTTCATGACCATGTTGACGAGCGCCTTCACCTTGGCAGCTTCGCCGGTGCGTCCAACATGACGAAGCGCCGTGCTCATGTCTCGAAGGAGCGGTTCGATCTTTTGAAAAACAACCTCATCGCCCCCGACCATTAAGTAGAGCGTGCCTTGTCGAGCTTGGGTGATGCTCGAGGCCATGCAGGCTTCCAGCGATTCCGCGCCCGCTGCTCGCGCACCGGTCTCCACCTCGATATGGACCCCGGGAGAAATGGTGGCGCAGTTGATGAAAACTTTGCCGGCGGCATCTACCAGCAGGTGGTCAGTCTGCCCAGTAAGGCCAAAGATCGAGCGCATAGCCGCATCATCGGTAACAACTGTAATCACTACGTCCGAAAGTGCCGAGACTTCCGCCAGACGTTCGGGTGTGGGCACTCCGAGTTCAGATCCCAATGCAGCCGCGCTTTCCTTACGCACATCATAGACCGCCCCAATTCTATATCCTTTTTCCTTCAAGTGACGGGCCATGTTCGAGCCCATGCGTCCAACGCCGACGAATCCGATTCTACTCATAGGGGCAATGTCCAGTCTGGCCGGTCAGGGTTTTCCAAACTCGGGAAAGAAGGGGTTAACTCTCTTTTGTTCTCCGACCGTGGTCAAAGGCCCATGGCCGGGGCAGAGAACGGCTTCATCCGGCAGGGAGAGGATGTTTTCACGGTTTGTGTTGAGCGCATCCTTGTAAGAGACACCGCCGCCTCCCATCGAACCCGCGAAAATCGCATCGCCGACAATGACCACGGTGCGGGCAAGGCCCCGCACGACGTAGGTCACGCCCCCAGGCGAATGTCCCCAGGTCGATCTCGTCTCGATCGAAAGGGAGCCGATCTGAAAGGCTTTCCCCACCGCAAAGCTCCGCGCGCCAGGAATGGATTCGCGTTCACCGATCCAGGCCTCCGCGCCAGTCCTCTCCCGCAGACGATCCAGCTCGAGGACGTGATCACCATGGGCATGAGTAAGCAAGATGAGTTCGAGTCTTAATTTGTGAGCATCGATCGCCTCGAGCATGGAATCACAGTCCGCGCCCGTGTCGAAGGCCGCAGCTTGCTTCGACTCGGGGTCCCAGACGAGGTAGGCGTTAACGGTCATGTCTTCGAAGGGCGTATTAAACTGCGAAAGCCCTTCCATGAGCGGGATCTCTGCCGGCTGGTAGTCCGTTCTTCCAATGGCGGCCAGCCGGTCGGGGTGGAGTTCGAGCGCAGCCGCCAGAGCGCGCACACCCGGCTCATCGAAGGAGCCACCAAGAATTTGATTGGTCAGCGCCGTCGACAGTCCGGCCCTGGACGAGAGCGTTCCGATGTCGAGATCCAGTCCCCGACGCGCTTTGGAAAGGATGTCCGCGTAGTTGTCTTCGAGAGGAATTTTCATGTCGTCGGTCGTCCGGGCGGAATTGGCGCGCTCTGGATTTGCCTCACGCTGGTCGGTTTCGCACTTGGTAATTCAGGAGCAGCCAGAGCAGAAAGAACATGCCGAGAGTGGAAACGACAAGAACTCCCGTATTAAACCAGAGCAACCCGATCCTGAAGCCGAAATACTCCTTCACGGGCCCGAAGAAGACGTTGAGCGCACCTCTTCCAGCCGAATCGTTGCGATAATCACTCTGCTCCATTTCCGCCTTGGAGATCAGGTCGGTGACTTTCTGATTCACATAGAGCTGTTCGGCGGTAACCCCGCGTTCGCCCGTTCGAAACTTCTTTCGGTCGAATGGCCCGCCCTTTATGACGGCATCGATCTCCGCAAGTTTCTTCTTCAATGCGGAGACGGATTCCGCGTGCAGTCCGGAGAGGACCGCCAATAAATCCTTCAAATCCTCCAACCGCTCCTCCTGGGCAGGGGAAGGATTTGGCAGAGCCGCAAGCTCGTCGATCTGTCGCTGTATATTTTCCTGCCGCCGAGTAAGTGGATTCATCTTCGATTGCGCGAAGACCAATGCTTCATACGACCAGCGCATTGGCATAAGCGAACAGATGAACGGAACCGTCAAGTCGCTGCGAGGCTCCATCGCACTTGTCGGATGGCGTGCCGCCCATTGGCGAACGGAATAGACGAAGTCGAGGTCGCGGTTCATGTCCTCATACTTGATCAGCGCACCCGCCAAGATAATCTGCGGGATCAAGACTACCGGAATCGCCAGGACCGCCGTCTTGCTTTCATTGACCAAAGCAGAGATGACCAGTCCGATCGCTACTCCGCTCATTGTGGTGAGAAACATCGCCACGAAGACAATCCAAAATACGCCTCGCACCGAAAGAAGCGCGTTGCCCACCAGAGTGAAGAGAATGCATTGAATGACCGCAAACGCCGCCAGGGTGACCCCCTTCGCCAGCACATAATAACTCAGCCGAACGTTGAGATTACGTTCTCGCAACAAGACCGGCCGGTCCCGGGT
>DATLIT010000185.1:0-2074 GCA_035539295.1 Terrimicrobiaceae bacterium
GGACTGAAGGGTCTCCGTCCGGTAACCATTTCAGTGCGACCTCAGTTTCAAGAGATATCTTGCGGGCGAGTTCTTCGGAGAGATCCAACTTTTTTAACTCGATCGCTTGAATAGCGGAAGTGGATTTGCCGACAAGGTCAGCAAGTTTGAGTCGGGGCAGGAGCAGGAGTCATGGTCGGCGAAACCGTCGGTGATGGGCTAGCAGTCGGGGAAACTGTCGGAGTCGGTGTGGGCACGTCAGCACCCAGGACACTAAATCCGCCATTGTCGAGCACGCCGGCCACACTGCTGACGTTCACGTTTGCCTGCACCAAGCCTCGATAGACCTTTCCTTCGACGAAGAACACGTAGTCGTTATATGGATCAGTCAATAGATTCGGAACTCTGTGTTGCCGGTCGGGAGCCGTGGACTACTCGTCTGGACGCCATTCGCGTAGGTGAAGCGGAATACGCCGGTAAGGTTCCGGCCGCGTGCGGTGGCTTGATAGAATCCATCGACTCCTGATACCAACGGAGATCCGTTGGTGAAGGGCGGCGGTCCGGCGCTCGCCTAAACGTGAACGATGCCCGTGAGGAACACCAAGAAGCTGGCAGCAATCTTTATGGGAAGGCGCCTTTTTACCCGAGCCGATGATGGCATCGCAAGAACCTAATGCCAAAGCTACAGGGCTTTGGAAGACGGTCGCATTAATGTTGCAATGTAGCCGACGAATCAAGCGGCTCATGCCTTCGCGAATGGCGCGATGAGCTCGTCCGAGAAACTGGTTTGGCTCTGGTGGATCGGTAATAAGGGCGCCTGCTCTTATCGCAAATTGCTGGAAACTTCCGCCTCTTCGAGCAAGCGTCTCGTGGCTTGTGCCTCATCCCGCGAAGGAGTTAAGGAAATAATGACGGACTTGGAAGCCGGGGTATTGCTGATCTCGCTAACACTCCCCAGATGAACTAGAGGGTTGGCCTCCGGGAAGTATGTGGCCGTGCATCCGCGCGGTATATCGTATGGGGCGATCTGGAAATGCGCGGCGGTCCGGGTTTCACCCTGAAAGTGACTGGTGAGATCGACAAATTGACCTTGCTGGAGGCCGGCCTCGCGTATGTCATCGCGATTCATGAAAATGACACGCCGGCCATTGTAAACACAGCGATAGCGGTCATCGAGGCCGTAAATAGTCGTGTTGAATTGATCGTGGCTGCGGATGGTCATCATCCAGTATTGTCCCGGCTCCAGTCGTTGGATTTCGATTCGATGCACGGTGAATTTGGCTTTTCGCTCTTCGTTCGTGAATTCGCGCCGATCGCGGGCGGGATGCGCCAAGTGAAAGAATCCTTCTCGAATGCGCTGGTTGAAATTCTCGAAGCCAGGAACGACGCGGGCGATCGAGTTGCGAATGTTGCCGTAGTCTTGAATCATCGTGTCCCAATCGACCGTGGTCCGCGCGCCGAGAGTTGCTTTCGCGAGACCGGCGATGATGGTGGGCTCACTTGGCAGTAGATCCCAAGCCGGCTTGGCGTGACCCTGCGAGCGATTGATGGTGCTCATGCTGTCTTCGATCGTCACGAACTGAGGACCAGAGGCTTGAAGATCAAGTTCGGATCGCCCCAGGCAAGGCATGATCAGTGCCGTCTGCCCGGTGATCAAATGCGAACGATTAAGCTTTGTAGAAATGTGCGCCGTCAATGCGCAGGACTGAAGCGCGCGCGCGGTCACTTCGGTATCGGGAGACGCTGAAAGAAAGTTGCCGCCCAAACTCACAAACACGCGAATCCGGCCCTCGGACATGGCTCGGATGGTGTTAACAGTGTCGAGACCCGGCTCGGACGGAGGCTGAAAACCAAATTCCCGGCCGAGAGCATCCAGGAAGCATTGCCCAACGTTCTCAGAGATCCCCATGGTGCGGTCACCTTGCACGTTGCTATGTCCACGCACCGGGCACGCCCCAGCGCCGGGACGACCGATGTTTCCCCTCAGGAAGAGAAAGTTCATTACTTCCTCGATGGTTGCCACCGAATTGCGATGCTGGGTCAGCCCCATCGCCCAGCAGCAAATGATTCGATCCCTTTGCATGGCGACTTCCGC
>DATLIT010000186.1:0-8533 GCA_035539295.1 Terrimicrobiaceae bacterium
GCCGACGCTGAGCCTCGCGCCAACGGCGATCATGAACGCAAGTTGACCTCCAAAGGGCGCGAACAAGCCGAGAGGGTCGGAAAGTTCGTCGTTCGGTCCGGATTGTTGCCGGAGATTATCCTCACGAGTCCCCTTGTGCGGGCGCGGCAAACCGCGCAGATAGTCGCCGAAGCACTCGGTAACGGCGAAGTCGCTGAGGTGGACTGGCTGGCGTGCGGGATGACTCCCGAGACCTGCCTGATGGAGTTGAAAGCGCGCCAGGGATCAGCCTCGATACTCGTGGTTGGCCACGAACCGGACTTTAGTGAAACGATTGCCGCCATGTTGGGAGTCAAGGATTCCGGCGCCATCAAGGTGCGCAAGGCGGCGCTCACCGGCATCGAATTGCTCGATTTTCAGGTTGGCCAAGGCCAGCTGCATTTTCTGGTCCCAGCCAGGCTCATGTAAAAAATTTATGACGCCGGAGATTATCCACTCATCCAACTTCGTCGCTGATGCCGTTGCCCTGATTGAACGAGAAGCGGACATCGCCATCTTTGAACGCGGCGAGTTTCATCTTGGCTTAAGCGGGGGGAACACCCCACGACCGGTGTATCGCGACCTCGCCCGGCATCGGGATGCCTGGCACGAGTGGATTTTTAGTTTCGGCGATGAACGCTGTGTTCCGCCCGACAGCGATCAGAGCAACTACTGCATGGCGAAGGAAGCGCTTTTCGATCATACCCCCATTCCCGCGGAAAACATTATTCGGATTCGGGGCGAGGCAGATCCCGCCGTCGCTGCCCAGGAGTACGAAGATGAGCTCCGAAAACGCGCCGCGGGTCACAGCTTTTATCGCCATGACCTTCTTCTGCTGGGAATGGGCGACGATGGCCATACCGCCTCCCTCTTTCCCGGAACCGACGCCCTCAAGGAGAACAGCAAATGGGTGGTGGCGAATTTCGTCCCAAAGTTCAACACCTACCGCGTGAGCCTCACGTACCCGCTAATCAACGCCGCGCGCCATGTCTGCTTTCTGGTGGACAGCAAAGGCAAGGACGCGATTCTCGCCGAGGTCTTTAGTGGAAAGTCAAACTACCCGTGTGCGGCGGTCCGCCCAACCGAAGGCAACCTCACCTGGATTCTTGGAGCATGAATATACTCTTCCTGACAAACGAATTCCCCCCTCATATCTACGGCGGCGCTGGCATTCATGTTCAATACCTCAGCCGCGAGCTCGCCAAACTCATGCCGGTTCACGTGCGCTGCTTTGGCGATCAGAATGTTACATCGGGCAATCTTTCCGCACTCGGCTTCAGCCTGAACTCGGACAAGTATACTTGCCCAAAGCCGCTCCGCTCCGTTTTCGGTGCTCTTCAGCGTTCCCTGGACTTCAACACAGTCGAATTCAAAGGGGATTTGGTGCATTGCCATACGTGGTATGTTCATTGGGGCGGTATTCTCGCGAAGCTAAATTATGGAATTCCGCTGGTCATTACGGTGCATTCGCTGGAGCCCTTGCGGCCGTGGAAGCGCGAGCAATTGGGCGGAGGCTATGACTTCACATGCTGGCTCGAAAAAACCGCGATCGAGATGGCTGATGCGGTCATCGCCGTCTCCCGCGAGACGAGAGCTGATATCGAACGTCTCTTTGATGTTCGGCCGGAAAAGGTGCACGTCATCTACAACGGTATCGATCTCGAGGAATACAAGCACGTCGAGTCCAGGGCGGCGCTGAAGCGCTTTGGAATAAACCCCGTCGAACCATACATCCTCTTTGTAGGGCGCATCACGCGCCAGAAAGGGATCATTCACCTCGTCAATGCGATCAAGCATCTGAACGAGGGCTTTCAAATCGTGCTCTGCGCGGGTGCTCCCGATACGCCCGAAATAGGTGCGGAAATGAAGGCCGCCGTCGCCGCGGGCCAACGCAAGCATTCTGGAGTGATTTGGATCGAAGAGATGGTCGACACCAAGACGAAGATCGAGCTCTATAGCAATGCAGCCGTCTTCGTTTGCCCTTCGATCTACGAACCGTTTGGAATCATCAATCTCGAGGCGATGGCCTGCGCAACACCGGTGGTGGCCACCGCTGTCGGCGGGATCAAGGAGGTCGTCGTCCATGGAGAGACAGGCTACCTGGTGTCCATTGACCAGATGCAGGAGAGTCCATTTGAGCCGGTCGCTCCGGAGCGCTTCTCGCGCGATCTGGCGGCACGTATCAATGAGCTCATGGCCGATCCCGCAAAGCGGAAAGCCTTCGGTGAAGCGGGGCGGAGCCGTGCCGAGGAGATTTTTGGCTGGCCGGCAATCGCACAACAAACCGCAAAGCTCTACGAATCTTTAATCAAACAGAAGTGATCGCCCGCATCGGACGCAACGTCCGAAAGCGGCCTCCTTCGACTTCCAGAACTCGGATGCGAGATGAAATTCGTCGACCATGTTCGCGTCCATGCAAAGGCGGGAGATGGCGGCAACGGCTGCTGCAGCTTTCGGAAAGAAAAGTTTGTTCCGCGCGGCGGTCCAGATGGGGGAGATGGAGGCGATGGCGGCAGCATCGTTCTGAAGGCCGACTCGCACACCGACAATCTTGCCTCCCTGTATTACGAGCCGAACCTGCGTGCAAAACGCGGCGGCCATGGACAAGGCAAGGACAAGCATGGGCGCAATGGAGAATCTTTGGTGGTGAAAGTGCCTGTCGGGACGATGGTCTTTCGGTTGCCGGAGGAATTTCATCCGCACATGGCTGACCCGGATGGAGACGAAACTCCGAGCCGAGCCCCGCTGGACTTGCGCGAACGAGAGCCTCTCGCTGATCTTCTTGAGCCTGGCGGGGAGTTCGTTCTTTGCCAGGGCGGACGTGGCGGTAAAGGAAACACTCACTTCAAGAGCTCCACCAATAGGGCGCCTCGTCAAACGACCGATGGAATCCCCGGCGAGGAGGGGTGGTTTGCCTTGGAGCTTCGAACAATAGCCGATGCCGGTCTGGTCGGTTATCCTAATGCCGGAAAAAGTACCCTGCTCGGCAAACTCTCCGCCGCGCATCCCAAGGTGGCACCTTATCCCTTTACCACGCTCAATCCAATCGTTGGAGTCGTTGAGTTGGATGGCTATCGACGAGCGGCGGTCGCGGATATTCCCGGCCTGATTGAAGGAGCACACGAAAACAAGGGACTTGGGCATGAGTTCCTGCGGCATATCTCTCGCTGTAAGCTCCTGCTTTTCGTGCTCGATATGGCCGGCAGCGAAGGCCGCGACCCGCTTGACGACTTCCGAACGTTGCGAAGAGAACTGAAATTGTATGACCCACGGCTGGCGGCGAGGCGGTTTGCCGTCGCTGCCAACAAGATGGACCTGCCGGAAGCCGCTGCGAATCTGCGCCGCTTTAAGACAAAATTTCGCAAGATCAGCGCCGTGCCCGTCAGTGCTGTCAGTGGCGAAGGAATCGAGAAGGTGAAGGAGTTGCTGGAGGATGCTCTCCGGTCCGATCTTCGCTAGAAAAACTCGACTAAGCTTCGCCGAAGAGCTTGGCGATGCGGCCGGCCAGTTTCCGGCGTGCTACCGAATAAGAGAAAAATTTTATTCCCAGGTCGTAGTTGATGGTTCCCCAGGCTTCGCGCAGCGAAGAGTTATGCAGAATCTCGTGAGTCTGTTCAACGACTTCATTGGTGACGAGCATCGACATCTCGATTGTCTTGAATCCGAGCGGATCGATGTCTCGAGCATAGACGGCGTAGGTATTGACGACGACCGGCTTTCGAAAATAGACCGCTTCGAGGAAGGCATTTCCGAAGCCTTCGTAGTAGCTCGGATAGGTGACAAGATCAGCGTGAGGGTAGATGTCAAAGAGAGTGTAGACCTTCTGGCCAGCGGTGTTAAAACCTCTGGTCTCCCCAATCCGGTCCGCCACAAAGAGCGCGTCAATGCCGGCGTCCGCGATGCGCTCGTGCAACAGCCTGGCATAGGAATCGCCTTCGTCGCCGCTGGGATGCGAAAGCACCAGCTTGATTTTCGGCTCCTTCAATCGACGAAGGAGCTCGATGGCATGCTCGATCCCCTTTCGCGGGACTATGCGGGTGGGCTGCAGCACGAGAATATCGTCATCGCGAAGACCAATCTCCTGGCGAAAATCTCGCGAGTACTCATCCAGCCCGGGCGGCGGCGTTTCGAAATCGATAACATTCGGGATAATCGTGGAAGCTTGTCCGTATCGACGCGCCAGGTCCTTTTGCTGCATGGAATTGATCACCACATGCACCAGCGACGGCAGGGTGGGAGGGAATGCGGCCGCCAGATAATCCGCACCGGCGGTAATCGTGAATCGCTCGCGTTCCCATGTGAAATCATGGTGGTGCGCAATGGAAGGCAGCCCCGTTTCGGCGATTACCTCGGTCATCGCCAGCCCCAAAGGGACATGCATCGGAATCGCCAGAATATTCTGCGGAATGAGCAGCTCGAGATTGAAACGTTCGATGAATTCGTAAATGGACGTTTTTAGTCCGGTCTTCAGTTCGTGCACCCGATCGGAGATATTGCGCGGCCTGGTTGTCTTCCCGAAGAGATAGCTTTGCACATCGAGAATGGCTGGATGACTGAAGAAGGCGAGCGGATCGAGGTAGCTCACCGACTCTGGCTTGTCGAGCAGTCCGGCCATCCAGAAGCAATTGGCCCCTTCCGACTCGAGGATGTGCGCCCATTTGGCTGCTTCCAAGGTCACGCCGTCGGTACCGTGAAAACGCGTCGAGATAAATCCGATTCGCTTGGGAAAATGAGCAAGTGACGAGCGTAACTTCATGGACTTTTTCGATTGGTTTGTGAGTAAAATGTGTCGATGAAGGAAACTGTAAAGCACCATCTGGCCTTCCTCTATGGAGAGGCGGCAGCACCTGAGCTCGAGGAGAGGGTCGAGATGCTTGCCAGAAAATCGCGCCAAAACCGCTCTTCGGCGGTGGCCGCCACGAAAAACGAGCTGACCGAAGCCGATTGCATGTTGATCACCTACGGTGATCAGGTGCGGTCAACTGGCGAACCTCCATTGGCCACGTTGACGAATTTTCTCTCCGAGCGCGTCGCTAGGACGATAAGCGCCGTCCACATTCTGCCTTTCTACCCCAGTTCGTCGGACGACGGATTTTCCGTAATGGATTACTATTCGATCGATCCAGCTTTGGGGACGTGGGATGATATTGAGTCCCTCGGCCGCAACTTCGACATGATGTTTGACGCCGTCTTTAATCACGCCTCTGCCCAAGGCGTATGGTTCCAAAAATTCCTGAGACAGGAGGCAGGCTGGGAGTCGGCCTTCTTTACGGTTTCCGGCGAGCCCGACCTTTCCAAGGTGGTGCGTCCGCGAGCTCTCCCGCTGCTGACGGAATTTGAAACGGCTGCCGGAAGGAAAAGAGTGTGGACAACCTTTAGTGCCGACCAGGCAGACATTGATTTTTCGGATCCGCGCATGCTGCTTCGGATCCTCGAGGTGCTGCTCTTTTATGTCAGTAAGGGTGCCCGCTACATCAGACTGGATGCGATCGCCTTTCTTTGGAAGATCCCAGGGACCTCGTGTATCCACTTGGAACAGACGCATCGCGCGATTCAGCTGATGCGAGCCGTGCTCGATGACGCCGCTCCGGAAGTCCAGTTGATCACCGAGACGAATGTCCCACACTCCGATAATGTCTCCTATTTCGGCGACGGATCAAATGAGGCCCAGTTGGTCTACAATTTCGCCCTGCCCCCTTTGGTCTTTCACACCATGCGGACTGGAGATGCTACGCGGCTTCGCCGATGGGCGCAAGCCCTCGCGCTTCCTTCAGAGCGTGTCACCTTCTTCAATTTCCTCGCTTCGCATGACGGGATCGGATTGAACCCCGCGCGGGGGATCCTCGATCCAGGAGAGATCGATGCATTGGTCCAGACCGCCATCGATCACGATGGCTTTGTCTCCTACAAAAACAATCCCGATGGGACGAAGAGCCCATACGAGCTCAATATCAGCTATTTCGACGCACTTTCGAGTCCGACGGCCGGGGAGTCTCTGCACACGCAGGCCGCTCGTTTTCTCGCCGCGCACTCAATCGTCTTGGCGCTACGGGGAATTCCAGGAATTTACTTCCATTCCCTCTTCGGGTCTCGAGGTGATCGCAGAGGAGCCGAGGAGAGTGGAATTCCACGCCGGATCAATCGGAAAAAGCTGGAAGTCAGTGCGCTCGACGCTGAGCTCGATCAGGCAGACAGTCTTCGCGCTCAGGTATTCGCAGGAATGCAAGGCATGCTGAAGGCTCGCGCGTCGCATCCCGCTTTCAATCCTTTTGCAGAGCAGGAAATCCCCGATGCCCCGCCCGATCTCTTCTTGATCACCAGAAAGGCAGCCAACGGAACGCGGGTGATTTGTGCAACGAATGTGACCTCTGGCGACATTTCCTTTCCATTACCGCCGGATAGTTCAGGCTGGAAGTCGCTTACTGGATCCGCTGAATCTTCAGGCGACAAACAGGTGTTTCTGCCTTCCTACGGTGTGGCCTGGTTTCAGAATTCCTGAGCAGTAACTCGGACTTCTCAGAACGCTTTTACCTGGCCGGACCATTTGGGCCGAAGAGAAAGCGGGCCAGAGACTTCAAGTTTCCACGGTTGGCGTTCTCTGAGCGTTGGGAAAACTGCCATCCTCGCCAACCTACCGTCCCAGCCGGCAACAAGTCGTTGTCTTCGCGGTCACCGACCATGAGCGTTTCCGAGGCCTCGATCCCGCGATTGAGCAAGCGAGCACGGAGGATCTGAAAAACATAGGGATCGGGTTTGCTAAAGCCATTCTGGAACGACCAAAATGTCAGATCTGCTTGAAAGATCTCTAAGTCGAGACGCGCCCCCTTCAATGCGACCTGGAGCTCGCGGAGCGTGTAGGCCTGAGCATTCGAAGCGACGCCCAGTAAAATCCCACTCTGCACGCAGCGACGAAGAAGCGAGCCGCATGAAGGCATAAGCTTGAGAGTCCGCGAGAGCTGTGCGTGCTGGAAGATGAAATCCGCCAGCCTGGCCTCAGGCAAAGAGTCGAGAATCGGCAAGGCCCGCTTCATCACGGTCGGCCAATTGACCTCCGGATGATTGATTCCGCGTCCGCGAACTTCATTGTGATCTTCGCGGACGATGCCAGCGCATCGATTGGCGAGCTCGTCGAGGCTGACGTCGAGGGTGCTTCCCAACGTCTGGACAAGGAGGTTGCGCCAGCGCTTTTCGGCATCCGACGGTGCCTCGCCCACGTCGAGGATGGTCTTATAGACGTCGAAGATGATAGCCCGAACAGGGTTCATTCCTCGCCGAAAAGGATGGGGTATAGGAAGTTCGTTTTCAGCCGTTGCGCAATTGAATCGTGCTGCGCCCGTTCCACGGCGCGCGCTCGTACCGGCCGCTGCGGGATATTGGCGACAGCATCCCAAAAGTGGGCGGCGTAAGCGCGGCCGCTCACCTGTTTGTCGGCATCTCTGGGCCATCGCATCGCCTCGAGTCGTTTCGTCTCGCCGAGAGCTCGCCAGTCCTGCAGGAACGGGTTCGCCGGCAAGCATGCTTCCCACGATTGCTCGGGCGCGATCGCCAGGACCTCCAGTTGACCGGTGAGGGTCAAACGGCTGAAGGGGAGTGGCTCTCCGGGCGAAAGGTTCAGGAGGACAGGGCGTTTGGCAAGGCGGCGGCACAGCGACGGCATCGCCGCTTTCCATTCGCGCCAAAGCCTTTGTTGGCGCCCGCGCTCCCTCTTCAGATCCAGAAGATTCGGAGCAATCAGGATTTCCTCGTAGAGGTGCGGAAATGAGAACCCCAACTCCAATAGATCGGGAACAACGTTCGGGAGGTGACGCGCGATGAGCGGCTTTTCGAAAGCAGCCGCCTCCAGGTAAGGAAGGCCGAATCCCTCCTGGGCGGATGTCAGCAACATCACTTCCGAGGCCATGACGACATCTTCAATCGGCGGCGCGGAGTTATTTGAATCAAGGACGCGGAACCGAGTTTTCCACTTTTCTCGCCGCGCCATGCCCTCGAGTCGCTGCGCATACTTTTGCTCCTCCCGTGAACTGACCCCCGCGGTCGTAACGAACCATCCCTCCGGACGAAGCCACCGCGTCAACAAGACTGCTTCCGCCAGGTTTTTCCTCCGCAAAAATCGCGTTGGAGAAATCCAAATCGGGCGATCATCGCCCAGGTGAGATTTCAACCAGTCGCGCGCGGCGCGGACCCGCGCCCGAGATGGTCGTCCGCCGCGTTCGGAAAGATTCGGCAGGTATTTCGCCTGTGAGCCGAGATGCTTACTCAAGACGGCGAAGTCGAGCTTGTTGATGGTAACATGGCAGACACGCGCCTTGGCAGCAAAGGAAGCCCTTGCGACTGCAGCGAGCGAACGGAAACCGCACGTGCGCATTTCGCTCCAACGCGCCCACCGATTTTCGAACCATAGGTCGTGATGATGCGAGAGAAGCGCCAGGCCGGTCCGCGCAGAAAACTTGGCGAGTTCATCGGAAAGAATCAAATTGCGCCCGAGCCCCAGATTTTGCGCCCAAAAGAGTGTCTC
>DATLIT010000187.1:0-3762 GCA_035539295.1 Terrimicrobiaceae bacterium
CCTACGAACGCTACGGGTACTCTCTGACGTTGGTGCAAACGGGAATTCCGCCCGCCTTAACCGCGCGGTTATTGGTCACCGGTAAGATTCCCGAGCGCGGAGTCATGATGCCTGAAGCGCTCAATCCCGAGGAGTTGATGAATAGATTCACCCGCGAGGGATTACCGATTTTTGTCGAGAAGCGCGAAGTCGAGCGCTTGTGAGCGCGCCGTCCTGAACGCGAACTCGGCGTTTAGGAATCGGAGCCAAATTCCTGAGTCAGGTCGCGCCCAGCGGCGGAATTTGGTTTGTAACGATAAACATAGCGGTCGTTGATTGGATCGAATCCTTGAAGTTCTGCGACCATCTCAAAGAGCGCGGGATCGTTGATGAGGTTTAGAATCGATCGGAAGCGCATCTGCGCTGTTGTCAGGAAACCGAAGTTGACAAAGAGCGGTTTTCCTTGTTCGTCCGCACGCGCAATGAGGGCGGCGAGTTCGCGAACGGAACGAAAGACAATGATGTTCGCGTCGTAGGGATCGGGCGGCCCGATGAAGCTTGCAGTAAGGATGTCCTGATTCGTCTTGGAGAAGGGATCGAGTACTGGCCGGGTAATTTCAGCAGATTCCCGGATTTGCTGAAGAGGTCGATGAAGAAGCCATCTTCGCTGGGGTGTTGTTAGTGTGATGTAGGCGGCGAAGAAGGCGATGACCACCACCAGAGCGAGAGCGTGCGATTTTCGAGAAAGCGCTTGGCGCGCATTGTCCAATCCCACCGCCGTTAGAACGATCACTCCGGGCAGGAGAAAAAGAAGATACCATTCGAAAAGATAGTTTCCGCACGCCCAAGAAATTGCAAACGCGAGCGGAGCTGTGATCAAGAGCGCCACGGCGACCGCTCGGTGAACAGGTCCCTGGACGATGAATCTGTGGGTGCCCACCGCGAGAAAGATAAGCGTCACGCTAACCAAGGCTTGGAAGGCAACAGGGTAGCTGAGGGCCTGTGGATAAAGCTCCATGTAAGGAGATACCTGGCGCCCTGTGCTGCTCCACGGAACGCCAGCGAAGAGAAGGCTCAAGTAAGACGACAGCCACCGCCCATCCAACGATCCGCGCACGGCGCTTGTTCTCAGGTATTCGGTAAATTGGGGAACACAAGGCAACATGAGCTGGAGAAACACCATGGCCGCAGCGAGCATCACAACGACGAATCGAGCGAACTGAATCCGCGCGGAAGGCATTCGCCAGCGACTGATGATCGCAGCCAACCCGCATAACCCAACTCCGGCCGCAGGATAGAGATGCAATGCGTTTGAATACATGAGAACGAAAAGTGATCCAGCAAACGCGCCCCACCATGCCCACCTTCCGGTGTGCAGCGCCTCAATCAGGAACAGATAAGCGAGCGGAAGCAGCAGGAGCATGAAGGAATAGGCGCGCATCTCGCTCGCATATCGAATGTGCCACGGGTGAACCACGCAGAGAAAAGCCGCCAGAACCCCAGCTTCCGGAAAGCCAAGCCGCCAGAGGAGGAAGGCGATAGCGCCGACCGAGAGGATGCCTGCCAAGTAACTCGGCAGGCGAGCCACATCCTCGCGAAACCCCAATCCGCCAGGCTTTGCCATCGCTCGCCACGCATCCAAGCCGAGGCGGGTGAGGATGCTGTGGAGTTGGTGTTGAGGTTTCTCGAAAAACCAAAGCGTTTCCTGCCAGCTTACGGGCCGGAACTTGACCGAGCCGTCATCATTGCGCCTCCATTGGCCATGAATGGCGCGGCGCATGGCATAAACCTCATCGTCCCAAAAGCTTTGACGCAGTCGTTGTGCCCCGAACAGTGCGCAAACAACCATCGCTAAAAATGTCAAGGGCAGGAACCATCTCGGCATTGGCGGCCGCGGAAGGTGGAATAACCCTCCGGCGGAGGATCGCATCCACCAGCGAGCGGTGGCGGCGAGAACAGTGATCAGGACCACGTTGGCCGCTCCGGCCCACCAGGAGTAGATTCGCACGTAATCTACGATCCGCATCTTGCCGCTCGTGGGCAGGTCCCACTGCCACGGCTTGCGGACCAGGAGCAAGACAAGGATCCCGATCGCTGCGAGAGCGATAAGAATGGTGGAGGCTTGGCGCGACGGCGTGGCCCGCTTCCACCAGGCACTTACCCAATCTTTGACTCGCGAGGCCACGGCAGGTTCAACGCGCTCAGTCAGAAATGCTGAGAGAACCACTCCGGTAGCGGTAGACGGTCCGGTCGAACATCGGTTCGGTGCCATGGAGGGTACCGAGGCACTCGAAGTATCGCTCGTTTGCAAGAAAGTCGTGGATCTCGGGATATCGGTCCTTCACCCCGGCAATGAATCCATTGTTCACATAAAGAGGGACGGCCCGAGCGTCCGCTTCACGCATCAGAGTCTTGTACTCTTCGACGGTGAGGGCCTTGCGCATGAGAGGGTCGTAGATCAGTGGAAACATCAACGATGAAGCCGTGATGATTCGTTGGTTCTCGGGTGCGTTGGGGTTGAGTGTAGACCTGGTCATTTCTACAGACTCTCGAAACGGCTCCATCGAGTGGGACATTAGACGATGTCGTATCCGGCCAGTGAACGCCGCATAGCCGGCGATGAGGAGCAATACAAGCGGAAGGGAGGCCCAGCGCATTGCTCTGGCGCGTTGCACTCTCGACAGCACAGTCACGATTCCCATGGCCGCCATCGTCGCGACACCCGGAAGCATCGAGGAAATATACCACTCCTGGAGATACATCCCCCGGAAGACGGCCAGAAGAACCAGGAGCAGTCCGGGCAGGAGCAAGACCGCCAGGATCGAAGCGCAGACCGCGTTCGCGCGCAGCATGCGCACGGTGCCGATGCAGATGAAGAGCACAGCCGGGATTGCAAAGCAGCAAAACTCGAAGAGGTGCCGAGCGGCCCACGGAAGAAGTTCAAGGTAGGGAGAATCGAGGAGCCCTGTCTTCGACCAAAGGCTTCCCGTGAGCAGTAAGCTACCCGCGTTCTTGAACCATCCTCCAAAAAGTGGAAGACCGACTGTCGTCGGCATATATTGGATTACCTGGGGAATCCATGGAGCCATCAAAGGGAGCAGCGCGAGTCCTGCGAACGCATTCGCGGCCAGCCAGCGCGAGACAGCCTTCCCTCGGCTCTCGCGGCTCGGCGTAGAGCGCAGAATCAGTGCAAGCAGCGCAGTATTCGCAACCAGCACTGTCAGCAATGTCCCCGGCCAGGCATAAAGCAGGCCACATTCGAGAGCCGCGAACGCTGCCAGCCATCTCCAATTCGCATAGGGCGCCGCTTGGACCATGCAGAGGCTCATCAAAGGGATAAACAGAAGAACAAACGGATAGCCTCTCGCCTCCGTGGCTAATTTCAGGTGCCATGGATTGAGCGCCAGCAGCGCCCCTGCGATAACGCCAGCCCAGGCAAACTCCAGCCGCGCAATCAACAGAGCCAACGCCGGGATCGACAAAGCCCCTGCGATAAAACTTGGCAAGCGGATGGCCGTCTCGCTGAATTGCAGACCGTCGAGGCGAACGAGTGCTTGATAAACCTGTAACGAAACTCGGCTGAGAACGCTTTGCAGGCCGTGATTCCTTGCACCCTCGCAGTTCCAAAGTGTGCGCCACCACGGCAGTTGCCTGACCTTCACGGAACCGTCGCTCTGGATTCGATCGGTCCCCAAGACGATTTTCCTGACGGCGTAGATCTCGTCATCCCATAGGCTTTGCCGCAGGCGCGGAGCCGCGGTGATGGTATAGAATATCGTCACA
>DATLIT010000188.1:0-3068 GCA_035539295.1 Terrimicrobiaceae bacterium
AGCACGGCGCATTGGATGACGTTGTTCTCGTCGCGAATGAAGCGGGGAGTTAGTGTCGCGAGCACCTCGGAAGCCGCTTTTGGCGCCGAAGCGAGAATTCTGTCTCGGGTTGCGCCTAATGTGACAATCTCCTCGCTCTTCAAAGGAAGCACTTCGCCGTTTACGTAGCGAGCTGGGACCAGAACCGTTCTCTCGGCGCCATCGATCGGCCAACTCGCTTCGTAGTGCATGAAAGTGGGCTCGATGAGAAGATGCCACGTCTCGTCGGCTACGGATCGCGTCACTGCCGTGACGATGAGAAAGCTGAGAGCGCATTTGAGTTTTCGCATTGGTCTGCTACAGAGGGCGAGGCTATGATTGCTTTTCTTGAAGGCGTGCTGGAGGAAGCGCTCCCCACGCAGATCATCGTAAATGTGCACGGCGTCGGCTATCACGTGATGATCCCTCTTTCAAGTTTTGAGCGGCTTTCCGATCCGGGTTCCCCTGTAAAAATCCTTACTCACCTGGTGGTGCGTGAAGATTCCCAAACCCTCTATGGCTTTGGCACCTTGGCAGAGCACGATCTGTTCCGGCTCTTGCTAAACCACGTCTCCGGCGTCGGACCGAAGATCGCGCTGGCAATCCTCAGCGGCATGGCCGTCGAGGCCTTTAAGGCCGCTGTCGTTTCCGGCGATATCGCAGCCATCTCGCGCATCAAAGGCGTGGGTAAGAAAACGGCTGAAAGAGTCGTTCTCGAACTGAAAGACAAAGTTGGAGTGGCCGCAGAGTGGGAAGCGGCGAGTGCGGCCAACGCGCCCAGCGAACGCGATCTAGCTGTGCACGACGCGGTGCTCGCCTTGATCTCCCTCGGTTACAAGCAACTGGAAGCCCACAAGGCAATCAAGCAGTGCCTGACAGAGGCCCGTGAGACGCTCGGCGCCGACGAGTTGGTCAGAATGGCTTTAAAGATCCTGGCATGAATGTGGAGAAGGCTCAGCGCGCGGAAGTCATTCGCTCCGCCCTGCCGGAAGGCGGTCTTTTCCACGAGAAGTCGTGGCGGGTTTCTCCGGACGCCTTTGTCATTGGTCGGAAGTTTGCTGAAGAGCTTGAAAAGCTTGGATACCGGCTCCTGCGATTTGTCCGCGCCTGTAATCAACTGTATCGTTTCAGTGTCAGCGGGCGTCAGCCCACTTGGATCGCAGAGCTTCTTGACCGCGGCAAACCTCGCGAACTCGTGACCATGCAGCGAGAAAGAGCTCTCGCCTTGGCCATCCCAAAAGTAATTCGTCCTGATCTCATTCTCACTGATTCAGGATATGTAATCGCCGAGCTCGACAACGTTCCCGGGGGCATTGGCCTGACCGCTTGGTTGGATCAGATTTATTCGGATAATGGTGCGAAAATCCTCGGCGGCACCGAAGGCATGCTCGAGGGATTTGCATCCATCCTCCCCGGCGGCGATATCGTCGTTTCCGAAGAGGCGTCGACCTATCGGCCGGAAATGGAGTGGCTGGCGGCCCGACTTAACGAGTCGCGTCCGACTCTCGGCCATTGGCGAGTCGTGGACACTTCGCCCCGCGCGGATTGGCAATCGGAAGTTTATCGATTTTTTGAGCTCTACGACCTCGCTAATGTTCGTTGCGCCCGGCAACTTTGCGCAAAAGAACTCGCTGGTGAGCTGTCAGTGACACCTCCCATGAAGGCTGCATTGGAGGAGAAGATGTGGTTTGCGCTTTTCTGGCTGAAACCGTTGGAGTCGTTTTGGAGACGAGAGCTTGGCGAACGCGCCATTCTCGCCCTCCGCAAAGTTATTCCTTATACTTGGCTGGTTGATCCTGAACCGCTACCTCGGCACGCGGTGCTTCCTCGCTTGGAGACGCATTCTTGGGATGAGGTAGCCCACTTCAGCCAAAAGCAGAGGACCCTTATTCTTAAGATAAGTGGCTTTTCGGAGCACGCGTGGGGCTCTCGTGGTGTCGTTGTGGCGCAGGACATGTCCCAGACCGCATGGAAAGCCAAACTCGAAAGCGCGTTGACTGAGTTCAACACCCACCCACATATCCTGCAGCAATTTCACCAGGGGCGACTGATTGGCCACGACTACTTTGATCCCGCCGCGGGAGAGCTTCGCCGAATGAGAGGGCGGGTTCGGTTATGCCCCTACTACTTTGTCGGCGAAAAGACCGCTGTCTGCGGCGGAGCCTTGGCTACGATATGCCCCGATGATAAGAAGCTCCTGCACGGTATGACCGACGCGATCCTCGTTCCCGCAGCGATTGACATCTCAACTTAAACCGCGTTGATTGTTTTTGTTGTTGACAATCTGTCACCTCTATCTTCTTGTCACCGTTCCTTGCGACTCCGTCGCTGGGCGCGGGTGCTATGAACAGCCAATTCCTTGACGAAGCTTCCAAAGTGATTCACGAGCCTCAAGTTTTAATAAATATGGTGTCGAAGCGGGTTCGCCAATTGAGCGCGGGCAGCCGGGCAATGGTTCCCGTGGAGGGTCGCATGGGGCTTGCCGATATCGCCCTGGCCGAGATCGCCCAAGGCAAACTCGTTCTCGCGGAAACGTCCAACGGCCAGAAGCCGGACGAATAACCCCAAGGGCGGGCGGCTATGTCCGCAGAGATCGTAACCAATCGCAAGGCCCTCCGAGATTATCATATCTTGGAAACGCTGGAGGCTGGCATCGAACTCAAGGGCACGGAGGTTAAGTCGATTCGATCTGGGCTCGTCAACTTGCAAGGCTCTTACGCGCGGCTCGAAGGCGGAGAGGTCTTTCTTTATGACAGCGACATCCAGCCGTACTTGCGCGCCAGCCACGAGCAACATGAGCCAAGACGCCGTCGAAGGCTGCTCCTGCACCGGACGGAGATCGATAAGTTAGCCGGTGCAACAGAACAGGCTGGCCGCACGCTCGTCCCCTTGAAGATGTACTGGAAGAAAGGGCGTGTTAAAGTCGCCCTCGGGATTGGCAAAGGCAAAGTCGCCGCAGACAAGCGAGCCGATCTCAAGAAACGCGTCCAAGAAAGGGAGGTTCAACGCGTTCTCGCTGGAATTCAGCGCAAACGGTAAGCATGCGCTCA
>DATLIT010000189.1:0-6099 GCA_035539295.1 Terrimicrobiaceae bacterium
CTTGAAGCGACTTCAGGAACGACGCCACCATAAGGCGCGTGGAGAGCTGCCTGCGAAGCGACACGATGCGCCCGCACCTGATCGAAACCGCGGAGAATGGCGATCGCCGTTTCATCACACGACGTCTCGATCGCAAGAACTCTACGGCTCAAGTGCCCTTGCCCGCAGTTTTCTTGCGGATAGGCTGCCGCTGCGAGAAAATGATTGTGCCGCGGAGAATGTCGGCACCACGCGCCAGTTGGGGATCACCATTCACCGAAACGCGCCGATTGCTCCCACCTTCCGGATCTCTCCGGGATTCCAACAGATCGAACTCCTGCTGTTGCGTGAGGCTCACCCGGATATTTGGCGTGACGCCGATCTCATGAATGACCTGGCGTCCGGGGGTGAAATATTTTGCCGTTGTCAGGCGCAGAGCAGATCCATCCGGCAAGGAGATAACGCTTTGCACGGACCCTTTGCCGAAAGTTGTCTCCCCGA
Source organism: Terrimicrobiaceae bacterium (assembly GCA_035539295.1). Lineage (GTDB taxonomy): Bacteria > Verrucomicrobiota > Verrucomicrobiia > Chthoniobacterales > Terrimicrobiaceae > DASTFP01. Next base: position 481 of record DATLIT010000189.1, read on the forward strand.
CAATGATGGCGCGATTTAAATCCTTGAGCGCACCGGCGACCACTTCCGACCCGCTGGCGCTGGCATAGTTCACTAGAACCGCGAGTGGATAAGTGCGCGTCTTACCGGCGCGCGCGGTCCGGTATTCGCGACCCGGGAGGCGCCCTTCTGTGGAGACAACCTTGGTTCCTGGCGGCAGGAAGAGCCCACTGACATCCACGGCGCTGCTGAGCAGTCCTCCCGGATTGTAGCGCAAATCGAGAATGAGCGCCTGCATGCCCTCCTTTTCCAACTTGTCGAGCGTCTTCGCGAGTTCGCCCGCAGTCGGCTCGTTGAACTGGGTAATGCGCACGTATCCAATCTTGAGGTCTTCAGGACTTTCCGAAGGTAAAATCTGGGCATCCTTGACGCTCTTCACCTTGATGATCACTCGCGTGAGCTCGTAATCCTTGATCTCCTTGGTGCTGGGCCGCTGAATCGTCAAACTTACTTTTTCACCTGCATCCCCGCGCAGCTTGTCCACCGCCTGGGTCAGGGTCAGCTTTTCCGTCGAGATTCCGTTAATGCGCAAAATTCGGTCGCCGGGTTTAAGTCCCGCTTCGAATCCCGGGGTATCCTCCATCGGGTTGACGATCGTGAGCGCTCCATCTTCCATGGTGACAACCACACCAAGGCCTCCAAACTCGCTCTTGGTGTCCTCCTGCATGCCGCGAAAGTCACGCGGCTCCATGAACTGGCTATGCGGATCGAGCTCCGCAAGCATTCCCCGGAGAGCGCTATAGGTCAGATCACGATAGGAGATCTTTCCTTCGTTGACATAATCCTGCCGGATGAGTTGCATGGCGCGAGCGAGGACCTGCACGTTATCATAAGGGGATTCCGGATCGACCTCCTGTGCGGTCTCGACGTCCTGGGCACGCAGACTCCCTGCGGCAAAAACCAGAAGAACAGTGGCTGCGAGTATCCTCAACATCGCAAAATCTATCACGTTTTTTCGCCTTGCAAGTCCTCCTGCCGTCCACCTTGCTCGAGGGAGACTTCTAGCGACAGGTCCACGGCTCTGGCGGAATGAGTCATCTCGCCGACGGAAATAAAGTCAACGCCCGTCTCTGCGATCTGGCGAACCGTTTCCAAGTTGACCCCTCCGCTGGCTTCGAAGGCGATTCCCGGCCGCTTGAGCGCAACCGCCTCCCGCAACTCGGCAAGTGTCATATTGTCGAGAAGAATCACGTCCACTCCGTGGAGACTTACAAACTTCCGAACCTGCTCGACGGAATCGGCCTCCAGTTCGACCCGAATACCGTGCCGCGCCGCCTTTACCCTTGAAATGGCATCTTGCAGGTCCTCGAGGCTCGAATTCGCGGCGAGATGGTTGTCCTTTACCATCACCATATCATGCAGTCCCAGCCGATGATTGGCCCCCCCGCCCGAGACGACGGCAGCTTTCTCAAAGAGGCGCATGCCGGGCGTCGTCTTCCTGGTATCGAGAATTTTCGCCGATGTGCCGCCGACCGCGTCGACGAACCGACCCGTCAGCGTAGCTACCCCAGAGAGTCGCTGGAGAAAATTCAAGGCGGTCCGCTCGGCTGTGAGTAACGGGGCGGCTCGACCGCGCACCACCATCGCGATCTCACCGGGAGTCACGCAGGTGCCATCCGCCACACGTCTGACAATCTCCAGATTCGCATCCACCCGGCGGAATACTTCCTCGGCCACGGCCAGCCCCGCAACAATGCAAGGCTCCCGCGCGACAATCCGCCCCTCGGCGCGAATTTCCTGACTTGCGAAATACTCCGAGGTGACGTCGCCGCACCCGATGTCCTCCCTCAGCGCCAGGGCAATGATGTCGGAATCAGGAGGCATGAACGCTCCGCCCGGAAGTTTCAAGTTCAAGAAGCTTCCTTTGCCAGCGCATAAGAAGAGGAGTATCGGCATCCAATGAAGCGGCTTCTAGCGCGCCGCGAGGAGCGACAATCGAGGAATCGAGACCCAAGTCCGCTGCGATCTTGTCTCTGGCAGTCTTCAAGCGTTCGAATCGCTCGGTTTGTTCGCGACTGGGCCGCCGCCGCGTCGATCTCGAGGGAGTCGGCCACTCGCCTTCGGGAATATGGAGGGCCAATGCGAGGATGATCTCGAAACTCTTGCGCCTGCGGCTGCTCATTCTGGGAGTCGAGAATGCTTTCCCGTCGACCGCTTTTTCCGCAATTCGAACAATATCGTCGTTGCTCATCACATGGAACGGGGGACGATCCCAGGAGCGCGCCTCCACATCGCGCCAATGCCAGAGCACGCGCAGGACAGACTGCGCTCGCGGGGAAAGTGCCGCGGTGCCCGGGATTCGCCACGCCTTACCTTCATCTCGTCCGCGCGGCTCGCCAGCCGATGCGATCATGCGGTCACACGATTCGGAAAACCATTCCCAACGATTTAGTCGCAAGAGCTCGGCTTCGAGAATTTCTGCCAGCGGCAACAAATATTTGGTGTCGTTGACGGCGTACTCGATCATCTGACTCGAGAGGGGACGCAATGCCCAGTTGGCTTTTTGGGAAGCCTTCGAAAGCTTCACGCCGAAATGCCTGGCGACAAGAGCGGCCAGCCCCAGTTCCTGGTATCCGCACAGCCTCGCCGCGATCATGGTATCAAAAATATCCATGGGGGCGAACTGCCCAGCGCGATGCAGCATGCGCAGATCGTAGTCCGCACCATGGAGAACCAGCCGCTTCCGCGCGAGCACCTCGTAGAGAGGCTGGAGCGAGAATCCGGCAAGCGGATCGACCAGCAGGTTCTCGTGCTGGGTGCTAATCTGGATAAGGCACAGTTTTTCGAAATAGCTATGAAGGCTATCCGCTTCAGTGTCCAAAGCGATTCGGGACAGGGGGGTGAGCTTGGCGATAAGATCGGCCAAGCCCTCAGGATCTGAAATCAAGGCTCAGCAATGAATTGGTCGCGCGGGAGTTCGTCTCCAGCCCGGCGCGCGCGGGGTTCTCGGACCTGCGTCGTGCCATCAGTAGGAGCCGTGACAAACGGCCCGCCAGCCAAGGGCGCCACGTCAGAAAATGCAACATCGGCGACTTCGCTCGGTTTTCCTTCCAATGGAAAATCCTTGCGCAGCGGAAAGTAGGGATATCCCTCCCACATCAAAATCCGGCGAAGATCAGGGTGCCCATCGAACCGTATTCCCATCATGTCGTAGACCTCGCGCTCGTGCCAGTCAGCGGTTGGCCATATGTCTGTAACAGTTGGGCCGACAGGATTATCCTCATCGGGAACAAGTGTCTTCACGCGAAGGTGGATTTCTCCAGCCATCGAATAGAGCTCGTAAACCAACTCGAAGCGCGGGTAGTCCCCAAAGTGGTCTACACTGGAAATATCCAAGAGGTAATCGAAGCCGAGCTCTGAGCGGCAAAACTTACAGATGTCACGCAGAGATTCCATCTTGACGGAGACCGTCTGCTCGCCTCGGAATGCGCCTTCCGATAGGATTGCCTCACCAAACCGCTTCTTGATGAGCGTCACAGCTTCGGCGAGGGTCATACGGTTTCGGCGAGTGCCTTTTTTTGATCTTCGACTGACCGCTCGGTCATGATCTTCTTTTGCAGCTTGATCAATCCATCCAGTAAAGCCTCCGGCCTTGGGGGACAGCCGGAGACATAGACATCGACAGGCAGCAAGTGATCGATGCCCTGGAGGACCGCGTAACTGCGATACATGCCCCCGCTCGATGCGCACGCTCCCATGGCAATGCACCATTTCGGCTCGGGCATCTGTTCCCAAATGCGCTTCACCGCCAAAGCCATTTTGTAGGTAACGGTGCCCGCCACGATCATGACGTCGCTTTGGCGCGGTGAAAATCTCATCACCTCGGCCCCAAAACGCGAGATGTCATAGCGGGACGAAGACGCCGCCATTAGCTCAATGGCACAGCAGGCAAGTCCCATCGGCATCGGCCAGAGGGAATTGCTGCGCATCCAGTTTATCGCCGCATCCAGACGCGTGAAGATCACGTTACCCTCAATCTTCGAATCGTACGCAATCGGACTTGATTCCCTCATGACAACGAACCTATTTTTCCCCGCGCAACCAGCAAGAGCAAATTTGCGAAATCCCTGCCGCCTGCCGACTTGAGTTTGCCGCCTGTTCGTGGCACGGATGCGAAATGGAACCTGCGAAACACGCGCCAATCTTGCGACGAACGTTCGCTTTGGCCTGCAGCGTCGTGACCTTTCTGAGTTCCTGCGCGGATCGGAGCTCTAGCACAACCACGCGATCGGTCGGCGCATCCATCCGGCCTCCAGCGACGACCAGGGAGCAAAAGGCGCCGCCGCCCGAACGCGAAAGAAGCGTCCCGCCGCCAAGCATGGCACCGAAACCGCAGCCGAGCAAAGCGGAGCAGATAATTGGTCTCGTTCGTGGAGGCCGGCTCGTCGATCAAGGCGATGGGGCGCTCGTCTTCTCGAAATCCGGGCTAACGCGCTCGTCGAGGTCTGGGCTTTACGAAGATGCCATCCTGCTCGCGCGACTGCGTCGGTCTCTCAAGGAGACCGCGGGAGTTCCTGAAAGCGTCTCAGCGAATGCGACGGTTCGCGATGCCCGGGCTTTTCTCGAGATCGACGACAGCTTGCCACCAGCGACGGCAGCAAGGGCGATTGACGCGGGTCTGCGTACTCCCGGGATCATTGCGGTTCAGGCGCGAACCGGTCAAGGGAGTTAGATCTTCAGGGTTTTGCTGACACGCTGTGCGACCGACTTGACCACCTTCACACGCGCATACCACTTGAAATTTGCCGGCACGATGATCCAAGGCGCATGGTCAAAAGAGGTCTTCTCGAAGAGATCCTCGGCCGCCTCGTTGTGTTGGTCCCAATGATTTCTATTGCGCCAGTCCTCGTCGCTAATTTTCCAATGCTTGTAGGGGTCGGCTTCTCGACGTTTGAATCGGTCGAGTTGCTCATCCTTGGTGATGTGTAGATAGAACTTGATGAGGATCACCCCATCATCAGCCAGCTGGCGCTCAAATTCATTGATCTCACGGTAGGCGCGCTTCCATTCCGCCTCGGTGCAAAATTTCTCGACGCGCTCCACCAGCACACGTCCATACCAGGAACGATCGAAGATGGTTATTTCGCCGTGAGGGGGCAGCTTCTTCCAGAACCGCCACATGTAGTGATGTTGGTATTCCTCCGGGGTCGGCTTGACGATCGAATAGACGCGTGCGAGCCGCGGGTCGAGCCGCTCGGTTACCCGCTTGATTGCACCACCTTTGCCCGCGGCATCCGGCCCCTCCAAGACAACGATGAGCGACTTCTTGCTCTCTCTGAGAACAAGCTGCGCATTGAGAAGCTCCAGTTGGTGTTTCTTGAGGAGCTTCTTGTAGTCGTCTTGATCCAGAGATTTCGACTGGTCAAACTCGTCGAGCCGAATGCGGTCTTTAGCCATAGGAGTGGGGATCTCCTGGCCGTTTAGCTGGATTACCGGCGAAAGGGAAGCCTCGAAACCAAGAGCGGCGATACTACTCTGTCCGACAGGCTCTAAGGCTCATGTCGCCCGGCGATCGCCCGATCAGTCGTTGACCCGCGAGTTCAGTATTTGACAGCGCAACCGTAGGGCTTTGTCGATGGCACCGACACAGCATTTCCAGAG
>DATLIT010000190.1:0-6667 GCA_035539295.1 Terrimicrobiaceae bacterium
AACTTGTTCGCGCCGTTCCGGTCGTTCGAGAGATTGAGGCCCGGGCGGTTCAATTGGTCCTCGCCACGCATCCGGAGCGCTCGGAAGCTGTGCCGCTTGCGAGAAAGTTCGTACGCTATGGCGCAAGCCCACGCGGCGCCCAAGCGCTCATCCTGTGCGCAAAAGTCAGCGCCTTGCTCGATGGCCGCTATCATGTCGCGAAGGAAGACATCGACATGTGGGCCCTTCCCGCTCTGCGACACCGACTCATCATTAACTTCGAAGGCGAAGCGGAGGGAATCACTGCGGAGCGCGTCGTGGCCGAGGCACTTGCCTTGCCCAAGTAGCGCTAACTCACGAGAGCCGCTCCAAAGTCCCTGAACGAGACGGCCACTTGCCATGGCCGCCAAGGCCATCGACGCTGAACGCGCCTGGAAAAAGCAAACGCCGCCCCACCCTGGGGCGGCGTTTTCGTAGAGTTCCTAAAGGCCGAGAATTAGTTCGTCGGCACAGCGGAAACGGTCTGAAGGATCCGACTGGCGACCTTATAGGGGTCGGCGGCAGAATTCGGACGGCGATCCTCAAGATACCCGCGATATCCATCGTTGACGAAGCTATGGGGAATGCGGATTGACGCTCCGCGGTTTCCGACGCCATAGTTGAACTTGTCTATCGACTGGGTCTCATGCAGTCCAGTCAAACGCAAGTGGTTGTCGGGACCATAGACGGCGATGTGCTCATTGCGATACTTCTCGAAAGTCTGCATGAGTTTCTCGAAATATTCCTTTCCTCCGACTTCGCGCATGTGTCTGGTGGAAAAGTTGCAGTGCATTCCCGAGCCGTTCCAATCGCCAAGGATCGGCTTGCAATGGAGTTCAAGATCGACACCGTAATTCTCCCCGAGGCGCGCCATCAAAAACCGAGCGACCCAAACGTCGTCGGCCGCCTTCCTGGAGCCTTTGCCGAAAACCTGGAATTCCCACTGGCCCTTGGCTACCTCGGCATTAATTCCCTCATGTCCAACGCCCGCGTAGAGACAGAGGTCGAGATGCTTGTTGACAATGTCACGCGCAAGATCCCCCACGTAGGAAAAACCCACGCCCGTGTAGTATCTGCCCTGCGGAGGAGGAAACCCGTCATTGGGGAACCCGAGCGGTCGGCCGTCCTTGTAGAGGAAATACTCCTGCTCGAAACCGAACCAGGCCTCCGGATCATCAAGGATGGTCGCCCGCGAATTGCTCGGATGGGGAGAGCCATCGGGCCAGAGCACCTCTGACATAACGATGGCGCCGTTTGTCCGGGTTGCGTCAGGATACACTCCGACCGGCTTGAGAACGCAGTCAGAGGCGCGTCCCTCGGCCTGCTGTGTTGAACTGCCATCAAATCCCCAGTTCGGCACCTGCTCCAAGGTAGGAAAACTGTCGAATTCCTTTATCAGAGTCTTGCCTCGAATATTGGGAATCGGCTCGTAGCCATCGAGCCAGATGTATTCCAGTTTGTACTTCGCCATATTGTCTTAGGTTGAATGTCTATTTTTGAGCGGATTCGCCTGCTCTCTACCGCATACTGTTGATTTCTTCTATCCTAGTCTCCCTTTCAGGCGTGTCGGAGACAAAAGCAGGAAACATGCCACTTGCCAACAAAGTGATGCTGAAGGGTCTAGCTGGTCCACGCACCGTCAAAGACTAGCTAGCGTTCACAAACCACTGCGGGTTCGTGACTTGTGGAAGGAACTTGGTTTCACGCGCTCGAGCACGCACACTGTGTGGCCGAGTGAGGTTTCGGCAAGCTAAGGCCGACGCTGGTTTGGTGCTTTTGTGCCCGATAGCTAGCATGGTTCCGGTCTTCAGGCGGTAACTTGTTTGGTGGCGGCCTTGCCTTCTTGAAGAAGGAGGAAGCTCGACCCCGTTGGAGAGTTTAATAAACCGATTCCGCGGCCGGGCCGAGCCTCGCTCAGTTATCAACATCCTGAGCCATGTCACAAAATAAGAATCACGCCAAGAAGAGTGTCTGCTTGCAGAGTTTGCCCCTCATCCATCCTCATGCGGCAGGAATCGACGTGGGAGCCAAAGAGCACGTGGTGGCCGTGCCCGCTGATCGTGATCCACGTCCGGTTAGGAGTTTCAAAGCGTTTACTCCCGATCTTTACGAGTTGGCCGAATGGCTCCAGCAATGCGGGGTTAAGACGGTTGCCTTGGAATCGACAGGGATCTACTGGATCACCCTTTATGAGATCCTTGAGGAGCGAGGGCTTTGAGGTGCGGGTGCTCAATGCACGGCATGTCAAGAACGTGCCCGGTCGCACCAAGACCGATGTGCTCGATTGCCAGTGGATTCAGAAGCTCCACAGTTTCGGTTTACTGAGCGGATCATTCCGCCCCGATCAGCAGATTCGCACGCTTCGCAGTTTGATGCGGCTGCGTGACAACCTGGTCGTTCAATCGACTCAAAGCGTCCACCACATGCAGAAGGCACTCTTTGAAATGAACGTGCAGTTAAGCAACGTGATCAGCGACATTGTTGGAGAGAGCGGAATGCGCATTCTCGAAGCGATCCTGGCCGGGGAGCACGATCCAGCGAGGCTGGCGACACTGTGCACTCCTCGCATTAAAGCCGCACGAGAGACCGTCGCCAAGAGCCTACACGGCAACTGGCGCGAGGAGTTGCTTTTCTCCCTGCGCGTGGCCCTGGATTCCTTCCGCTTCGCTCAAGGCAAAATCGCCGAGTGCGATGCACGCATTACTGAGCATCTCGCGCAATTTGCGGATCGCGCCGTCCTGGAAACCCCGCCCTCCAGCCTCAAGAGCGAGCTTCATCGGGTCTGTGGAGGGGACTTGACGAAAATACCCGGCATCAAGGAGCAAGCCGCTCAAATCATTATCTCGGAAGTCGGCTTGGACATGACCCGATGGAACACCGAAAAACAGTTCAGTTCTTTTCTCGGGCTCTGCCCGAACAACTCGATCAGCGGCGGTAAGGTGCTGCGTCGTTCCACACGCAAAGTTTACAATCGAGCTGCCGATGCGCTGCGGCTGTGCTCGCAAAGTTTGACCCACAGCAAGACAGCGCTCGGGGCAAAGTACCGCCGCCTCAAAGGCCGCTTGGGCGCTCCCAAAGCCATTGTTGCCATGGCTCACCACCTTGCCCGTCTGGTGTATCGAATGCTGCGCTACGGGCGCCAATACGTCGAAAAGGGAATCGCCGAATACGAAATCAAGTTCCGTCTCCAGCGCCTCAAATGGCTTAAACACGAGGCGAAGTCCCTCGATATGCAACTCCTTCCAGCCTAATCGAAAATGCCGCCTGTTCCTGGAGAGGCCATTCGGCGACGCAACTCTTTCGCGATCGTGAAAGTGAGTCGACGGCTGCCGCTTCGAAGCTTGCTTGGTTCTCCTCGTGGGCCATGTTTGCTTCACGATGAACGAGGTCAAGGATACGTTGCGGGCGAAGGTGCGCATCGGCTATGATCGCCGCGTCCATAAAACCTTCCGCGGACCGAAGGCGGACGAGCGCTTTGCCAACGAAGTCCGTGTGCTTCGGCACCTTGAAAGCCACGGATGCCCGTTCGTGCCAAGGCTTCTTGAGGTTCATCCCGAGGAGCTCAAGATTGTCACCACCAACTGTGGGAGTCGTGTCGAGCATCTCGACGAGGAGCGCGCCAAAGAGCTTTTTTTGGAACTCGAAGACTATGGCGTCAGGCACGATGATGCCGACATACGAAACGTCACTTACCGGCAATCCGACGGGCGCTTCTGCTTGATCGACTTCGAGTTTTCAACGATCCTTCCCGGCTTCGAAAAATCGGATGATGGACGACCAGCGCATAATCCCGGCACAACTTCAGTGGTTCGGGTTGACCGACAAGGGCAAGATTCGACCGAACAATGAAGATTCCTTCCTCTGTCTCCAATTCGATGCTCTCGAATATCATTACTTGGGAAAGTTTGGACAAGCGCCCTCCCAAAGCTGCGATTTCGTCTTTGCTGTCAGCGACGGGATGGGCGGGGCGATGGCCGGAGAGTTCGCCAGCCGAGTCACCGTCGATAAGATCACCCATCTCCTACCCGCGGCCTTCAAGCGATCCGCGGCTGGCCTGCCAAATGATTTTGAAGATGTGCTCGACGAGTTATTTGAAGAGATTCACCGGGCGCTGATGTACCTGGGCTCGACAGACCCTGATTGCGCGGGTATGGGAGCCACCCTGAGCATGTGCTGGTTCACCCCTGGCTGGATGTACTTTGGTCATATCGGAGACAGCCGCATCTACTATTTGCCCAAGCAGGAGGGAGGAATCAAACAAGTCAGTCACGATGACACCTATGCAGGCTGGCTGTTTCGCAACTCGAAGATCAGTGAATTTGAAGCACGCCAGCATCCCAGCCGTCACTCCCTGCAGCGCGCCCTCGGCGCAGACAATCAATACGTAGATCCACAGGTGGGAGCCGTAGCTTGCGAACCTGGAGACCTCTTCCTGCTCTGCACCGACGGACTCGTCGACGGGCTTTTCGACTCTCAGATCCTCGATATTCTTTCGACCTCGAAACCGTTTGGAACGGCATCAAACCCGGCCGAACGCCTTGTTCGACAGGCTGTCTTGCAGGCCGGTCGCGACAATACCACCGCCCTCGTTATAGAAGTCCAGTAAGCGAAAGCCCGTTATCGCTGTGGAAGTGTCAGCACGCTGCGAGCACTACGGTTGACCACGGTGAAATCCCCTCCCACGAGAAACGAACCTTCGGGTGTTATGGCAATCGTTCTCACTACGCCGGAAAAGCCCTGCCTAGTCATTAACGGCTCGTCTAGCGTGCCGTCGGCATTTAGCCGGGCGATCCCATGACGCGATTGGCCGAAGATCGCGTTAAAATTCCCTCCGACGAGAATTTTCCCGTCTGGCTGGATAGCGAGAGCAAAAACGCTGCCGTTTGTGCCTGGGCTGGCGCCACCTCCAAACGCCGCGTCGACTTCGCCGTTCGCATCATAGCGCACGAGATTTAGAATTTCTCGTTGACCCGCCTGAGAGAAAGTTCCGCCGGCAACAATGTGTCCGCTTGGCTGAATGGCCAGTGCGTTCACCTGCCCGTTCACTCCTCCCTGCTCAGCAAACGAACGATCCAAGGTGCCATCTGAATTCAGTCGCGCGATGTTATTACGGACAATGCCATTGACCGCGCTAAAGCGGCCGCCGATTACGATCTTGCCGTCCGCCTGCACAACGGCGGCGAAGACTTCGCCATTTACACCTTCGCCAGAGCCGAAGGCTGAGGAAAGTGCGACCTCGTTTTGGGCATGCACCACCTCCATCACCATCGCCAGAACCACGAGGAATGTTCTCACAGCCCCAAATCCACTCGCGAAATCTGCCAAAATCAAGCTCTGACCGCTTGATTCGGATTTCGGAATGCGCGAACCTCGCCTCCTACGCACCCGTAGCTCAATTGGATAGAGCGACAGCCTCCGGAGCTGTAGGTTGTGGGTTCGAGCCCCGCCGGGTGCACGCTGCGTGAACGAATCGACTTTTCCGAGATCGACGAGCGAGTCCTTGTTCCATCACTCTTTCGTCCGTGGGCGTCGGATCATTTGGCTCACGTGGGCCTGGCGCAAGAGGATCGAGTTCTAGAAGTAGCTTGCGGAAGCGGGATTGTCGCGCGGCTTGCCGAGAGCAACTTGGAGCGACCTCGCAAAATAACCGGTCCGAGACGCTTAACCACTTCGCGAGTGGCGCCGGTCTCCGGCACCCCATGGCGCAAACGTTAGTCACCGCCAGAATCGCTTAGCCTGAAACGGCCGACTATGGCAGGCCTCGCCTCCGCGGCTTAGGGACTGCCGTAGCGATCTGGAGGCCAGAGAGACTAACTTGGTCGGTTACCTCCACAAGGACCTAATGAATTCCGCCATGCCGAGTCAAGGACCTCGAGTGAGCAGGCTTGAACACTTCGTTACTCTTTCCACGAGCAGTTGCCACGAGCTTGGAACGTTACGACGAGTCGATTGAAAACAAATTAGTATCCGACGTCAAACGAGAGTCGTAGTAGCTGTAAAAAACCAGGTCATATGATATTGAACTGCGATACGGCTTTGAGCTATTTGAATCGCCGTAGGGGCGGATGCCCGATGACCAACGATGCCTTAAGATCTCCGCGGGCGGTTCTCAGAGTGCATCGTAGATTGCAGGGAACACTCGTTCCCGTCGTGTTATGTGGGAGCGCTTTATTGTCCGTCTCCACAGGGCTGAGCGAAGATCGAGAATCTTCTCTTCCGGCGGCGGTCGATCTCCCCACTGCGGCGCACAGCGCAAACTTAGCGACGACTTATCCCGAATTGGGCTCGACAATCTCCTACAGAATAGTGCTCAGCCCTCATGTCGGTGCAGCCGAAATTGATCGTAACATCCAAACCGCGCAGCGCCGCGTCAAGCAAGCGTCCGATCCGCGCCCATTCCTGGAACAGCTGGGTTGGCTTTACGTCACCAAGGCACGGACAAGTCACGATCAAGGCTTTTACAAGCTGGCTGAGCAGTGTGCATTGACACTAGAAGCTGCCGACTCGAAAAGTCCGGCAGCGTTGCTCCTGCGCGGCCACGTTCTCATTAGCTTTCATCGCTTTGCGGAAGCCGAGGCCATCGCCAGAGAACTCGTCGCGCAACGCACGCTCCCCTTCGACTACGGCCTGCTGGGCGATGCGCTGGTGG
>DATLIT010000191.1:0-3471 GCA_035539295.1 Terrimicrobiaceae bacterium
GAGAGTGCTTGTTTTGACGCGGCTGCGCGACCTTCACGCTTGAGAGCCTTCAGCGTAGCCTGCGAACGCTTCCGTGATGGTTTGGCGTTCGGCTCACTCTCCCCTTTCTTCAGATCCCGCATCGCTTTCCGCCGAGTCTGGTAGGGGACCCTGCCTTTCTTAGGAACAGGTAATTTCACGCCAGCGCGCCTCGCCTTCGAAAGACCAATGGCGATTGCCTGCTTGGTCGACCGAGCGCCGTGCTCGCCTTTGCGAATCGTTTCGATCTCCTCGCGAACAAATTCCCCGGCTTGCGTGGAAGCCGATTTCCCTTCGCGCTTGTCACGCCGCGCACGTTCGAGCGTTTGTTTCTTGGGCATGGGAACTCCTCAAGAAGGATTCGCTCACGATGTCGCCAGCGCGCGTATAATTGCAGTCGGGTAATTGGGAGATGATAAAAGTTGTTACCTATGTCTTGACCGGACTGGCAGTCCCTCAACCATCAACTCTTCCTTAGGCCAGCCGGCACAATCGCACCGGATGGTTGCGTCCGCGCACCGGAAGCTCGGAAACGGGAAAGGAATCTCGGATACCGGCTGCTTGCGCAGCCTCGGCGGAGACGACCAAGCGGGAACCAATCTCTTTGTTGGCCTGCTCCATCCGGAACGCCAGATTGACGACGTCTCCGATGACAGTGAATTCCCGGCGATTTGCCGCCCCCACGAGTCCTGAAAGCACGTTGTAATGCACGGCGAGTCCGATGTCGAGGTCCGCGAAACGGGACGAGGATCGCTTGAGCTTTGCTACGATTTCAAGCAGCTCACGCGCCGAGACCACCGCGCTGCAGCCGGCTCTTCCAAGGAGACGGGACGCCGAAGACGGCGAGGAATCCGTCCCCGAGAAACTTGTTGATGATCCCGCCTTTTGCCTCCACGCAGCGAACCATCTCCGACCAAAGCGCGTTCAGGGTCCCATGGCATTCGCTCGGGTTATGCGTTTCAGCATATCGCGTGAATCCGCGCAGGTCCGCGACCAGAACGGCCGATGGCCGCACTTCCGACCAGTCGCCGCTTGGTCTCGCGAGGAGTTCGGCCACCCCACCGGGAGAGACGTGCTCGCCGAAGAGGCGCACGATCTCAGCGTCGGCGGTGGCGGTCGCAACGGTATCGATCACGGTTCTCCGCAACAGCCAAGCCACCAGGCCCGCCGCAATTCCCGACACCAGCAACATGCCGAAGCGCATTGGATAGCCAAGCGCCGGAATTGGACTGCCCGTGCCATAGTAGCCGACGATCTCATCCCAATACAGCCAGGCAACTAAGCCATACTGGGCGGCAGCAACGACACCGACGAAAACACAGAGGGCGGAATCGAGCTTCAATGACGAAGTAATGAGCATGAGGAAATATCCGAGCAAAGGTACCCCGAGCATGGCCAACGCAGGTTCGATGGAACCGACGAGAATCAGCATCGCGACACTCACGCAGCTCACTTCGATGAGCTGTTGACGTAGTTGTAAACCGTCCAGGACGCATGGATGCCATCGAGCCCGCGCCGCATGATCCACAGGCAAACTCCCTAATGAAGCGCTGCAACGAGTGTGATAGCGATGAGCGACAGGTGTCCCGGCATCACGGACCCGCGGGAACTCCCAAGGAGATACAGCGCGGTGAGCAGCATACCCAACGAGAGCCAAAGCACGGCCATCCCTCCGGCGCGGAGCGCTTCCGACCACAACAATCGCCGGCCCAACTCGATCTCTCCCGCACTGTCTGTCTGGGCTCCCTTTCGCATGCCAGGATTGCAAGCGGCCAATAGCTTAGCGAGTAGATTGCTTCAATGAAATACGCGCAATACCACCGACGCGTAGCGGCTTGACGATGCGCTCTAGCGGGCCGCCTAGGTGCCTCCCTATCGCCCTATGAACCCTCGATCGTGAGGAGATAGTCGCTGCGGAGCGCCGCGGTCAACGTCTGTATGACCGATCGGGAGCAACCGGACGACTAGCCAGCAACAATCCACCTGTCGTCACCATCAGCTCAGTCCAGCGTGGGCGCCGGCAATCCTCAAACCCACAACTCCGTGCTTCGCGAAGATCGCCGAAGACGGTAATTTGAGTCTGGCCGAAGTTATGAGCACGAGCTTTTTACCGGACAAAGCGGAAGTTCGGTCTCAATTGCGCGCTTGGGCGAGACGGTATGGCGCGTCTGAGATCGCCGGTGCTTTTGCTGCATACCTTGGTTACTTCACGGTGCTGGGCATGACCCAGAACCCCGTCGCCTCCGCATATGGCGGTTCGATTGGCGAGAGCCTGGGCTTCTTTGGAGTTATGCTCATTCGCGAAATTGCCGCTGATCAAGCGAGGGCAAAGCGCCGCCTGGCTAGCTACGGCCCACGAGAAGTAAGCGACACCATTCACGGGCTTTTCCTTGAATTTGGACCGGCCGAACTGCTCGACATGGCTCTGATTGGGCCCTTGGCCATGGGTATTGCTTCCTACTACTTGGGTCCAGGAATTGGGATCCTCTTGGGCAAAATAGCGTCGGACGTAGTGTTTTATGGGTACGCGATCTTCGCTTCCGAACTGCGGAGAAGGCGAGCTCGCGCGAAAGTAAGAAGTCGGCTAAGTTCGAGACTGGGCGATCCGGGACCTGAGGAACTGAAGGACGTCGTTGACACCCTCGCAAAGAGTGAAGCCTTCGGCACTGTGCCACATGAAGATCTCGAGTTCCTCGCAACCTTGTTTGAACATCGCCACTTTGCCGACGCTGAGGCAATTTGCCACCGAGGCGACGAAGCCAACGAGTTCTACGTCATCAAAAACGGCCAGGTAGATGTTAGAGCCGATTTCGATGGGCCCACTTTGGCAACTCTGGGACGGAGCGCCGTGATCGGCGAATACGGAATCTTCACCGGATCGAAGCGGACGGCAACGCTTATCGCCAGGGGCTCGGTCAGGCTGCTCGCGCTAGACTACGACCACTTTCGCCGCTTCATGTTAGCCTTCCCCGAGGCAACCATCGCGTTGTTCAGGGCGACCGTCTTGCGCCAGGTGGAGACGCAACGAAGGCAATCGGAAGATTAATTGCGAAAATCGACACGCAACCAACTCGGTGTTCAAAGCGCACGACCGGCCCGACCGCTTTGAGGCCCGGCTCTTCGAGGCACTAAGGCACCCGCGACCTGTTACGAGCCGCAGGGGACGCTTCCTTTTCCACCAGAGGATAAAACCTGTAATGGCCAAAACCCCTGGGGTGAGGCCACCCAGGCACCAGAGGATCTTTATCGGCAAAGCTCCAAACGCCAAACTATGACGCGCTGCCCGCCTACGTCTACGGTCCCAAGATGACCAGCAAAGAGACTTACGGCGATTTGGGTATCTATCTGCAGGACCAGATAAAGCTTCTCAAGAACGTCACGCTCACGGCAGGTATTCGCTATGACTACTCTTACTTCGATATTCCCATAGCGTTCGGCACGGATGAGTCCGGC
>DATLIT010000192.1:0-4948 GCA_035539295.1 Terrimicrobiaceae bacterium
TTCCGAAGGTCTGGCGGATCAGGACACTATCCTCATCGACATTTTTTCCTTCGAATTCGACGAAGCGCTGGCCGACGGGCTTGATGAACCCGATTCTGCCGAACTTCTCCCGGAGTGCAGCATAAAGACCGAGCGATGTGGTGGTCTTACCGGTATTTTGCTCGGTGGCCGCAATGAAGATGCGCGGGGTAGTTGTGTTCAAAGAAGGGGAATTGCGCCGCTGAATTCCGCTAGTGGCAAGCGATAAGCATCCTAGACCACGTCCGGTTCGACCACTTCGGCAGGATAGAGCTTCCGATACTCGACAGCCTGGAGGCCAACCAAGGCAGCAACTGCCACGATATCGTCCACGTCTGACCCGCGCGACATATCGGCCGCTGGCCGCGAAAGACCCAGCAGGATCTGCCCATAGACGCGAGCGCCTCCGATATACTGGACAAGCTTTGCTCCGATGTTGCCACTGTTGAGATCGGGAAATATCAGGACGTTTGCTTTTCCTCCAACCGTGCTCGGCCCCATCTTGCGCTGCGCAATCTCGGGAATGAGCGCTGCGTCCGCTTGCATCTCGCCATCAACCGCAATCTCAACGCCGAGACGATCGGCGAGTTCACGGACAATGGCCACCGCGCGGGCGACCTTCTCGGTCGACGGAGTCTTGGCGCTTCCCTTGGTGGAAAAGCTCAGCATGGCGATCCGCGGGCGCGTTCCGAAAACCTGTCGCGCCACCAAGCCGGTCTGCACGGCGATCGACGCGAGTTGCTCGACGTTCGGGTCAGGGACTACTCCACAGTCCGCCAAGAAGAGCACGCCGTCATCACCGAACTTCTTCTCGGGAACTTCGGCGATCAGGCAAGCCGAGATGAAAGGAGAATGCGGCAGAGGTTTGACCAACTGGATGAGCGGACGCAGAAGCGACCCTGAGTAGCTGTTCACGCCTCCGACCAAAGCATCCACCTGACCAAACTGCAGCATCATGGCGGCAAAATAGTTTGGATTTGTCATGAGTGAGCGCGTGTCTCTGGTCCCGGTCTTCTTATAACGTTCAATCTTCTCGAAGCGTTCGCAGAATACTGGCAGATCGGAGGACGTCTCCGGATTGACGATCGCCACATGGTCCAGACTGACCTTTTCCGCGACGGCGACACGCTCGATGACTTCACGGTTTCCGATTAACACCGGAATTCCTACTTTTTTCTCGTAGAACGCGTGGCAGGCACGCACAACTCGCGGATCATCCCCATCAGGGAAGACAATGCGCTTCGGATGGCGCTTTAGCTTGGCAAAAATCGTATCGATGAAACTCATGGCAGTTGCAACAGGCACCAAGCCTGAAAGAGAATGCCTCCTAAAACAAGATGGAACTGCGTGCCCGTGACCGATGCGTCCGCTTCCCGCGCCGCCCGCTGATCATGGGCATCGTCAATATCAACGACGACTCTTTTTGCGGTGACGGGCGGCTTGATTCCCAGTGGGCGCTGGAGAAGGCACGTGAGCTCGTTACCCAAGGAGCGGACATCGTGGATGTGGGCGGCGAGAGCGCCCGTAGCAATCGAGCCGCCATCACGCCGGAGGAGGAATTGCGACGCATCCTTCCCTTTTTGGAGCGGTTTAATGAAGTCTGGAGGGATGTCCCACCCCGAGATGCTGAGCAGGTGTTTCCTCCTTTGCTCTCGGTCAATACGTGGCGGCCAGAAGTAGCCGCGATCGCACTCCGATCCAGCGGACATCTCCTCAACGATCTCAGCGCGCTCCACGACGACGAAAACGCGCACCTCTGCGCGCAAACCGGCGCTGCCTTGCTGATCATCCATGCCGTAGGATTGCCAAAGGTCTCTCACACCCACATTCTTTACCAGAACATAATCGACGAAATGCTGCGCTTCTTCCGCGACAAGATTCTTCTTGCTGAACGGGCGGGTGTGCCGCGCGACGCGATCGTTCTTGACCCAGGAATAGACTTTGCCAAGCAGGTCGACGATAACCTGCGGATCTTTCGTGAGCTCGACAGGTTCCACCAATTCGGCCGCCCGCTTCTCTTGCCCGTTTCGCGCAAGAGCGTCATCGGGGAGGTTCTTGGGATAGCCGATCCGAACGACCGCGACCCAGCCACCGCAGCCTGCATTGTTGCGGGTATGCTGCGCGGCGCCTACTTGTTTCGCGTTCATAATGTCGAGATGGCATGGCGGGTGGTCGTCTCGATTCATCGGCTCGTTGCGGGGTGAGGCAAACCGTCTTGGCGCTTCGAGTGATCCTCGCGGGCGTCTTCCTGTATTCTGGTCTGATCAAAGCGTCGGCGAGTGCGCAGTTTGCAATTGCGCTGGCTCCATTCACCTTTGTTCCCGAGACTTGGATCCGACCGCTTTCGATTCTTCTGCCGCTCTGTGAAATCGCTGGCGGCTTGTTGATTTTGGTTTCTCCGACCAAGCATACTGGCGCCGGTCTGATACTTGTGTTGTCTCTCCTCTTCGCCATGGTCCTGAGTTGGGCGCTCGCCAATGGAATCATTGTGAGCTGTTCGTGCTTCGGACAGGACGATCAGCCTTCGGCCATGAAGATGATGCTGGCGCTTGGACGAGACCTATTCCTAGCCGGGCTCGCGCTCGTCGTAATTCTGGAGAGAGAATTAGCGAGGCGCTCCGGCGTTCGGCGTTGTGGCGACGCCTTCCCCTTGTGAACACTCGTGGCATCGGCCAAAGAATTCTAGAGAGTGGCTGAGATTTCGAAAGCCGTAGCGCTGGGCAACGACTCGTTCAGTGTCGCCCAATGGGCAAGGAATATCGATGACTACGACCTTTCCGCAATGCGTGCAAACGATGTGGTCGTAGTGCTTGGAGGGATCATTCAGTTCGTAGTAGGTGCAGGCACGTTGAAGATTGACCTTGTGAACCAGGTGCAAGCGATCCAGCAAGGCAATCATGCGAAAGACGGTCGCATAATCGGGGCTGCTTCCCTCGGCGGCGGCGAGCTCTTGGATCTCCTGCAGCGACAGCGGTCTTCCAGCCCTGAAGAGGGCGTCAATGATGCTGCGCCGTCCAGCGGTAATGCGGAGGCCTTCTCCACGGAGTCGGTTTAAAATGGCCTCCGCGGAGAACGATTGAACGCTCTCGCTCATGGAAAACCTTTAAAGCAGCGGCGAGCTGAGCTCAAATAAGGATTAGAGCCGAACGGGAATGCCACGTTCGGCGAGGAAGTGCTTCGCTTGAGCGATGCTGTAGGTGCCGAAATGGAAGATGCTGGCTGCGAGCACGGCATCCGCATGCCCCCGATCCAGCACTTCCGCCAAGTGCTCGAGTTCGCCGGCGCCGCCGCTCGCAATCACGGGAATGTCAACGGCAGCGCTGACGGCGGCGGTAAGCTCGAGGTCGTAGCCGCCGCAGGTTCCGTCCGCATCCATGCTAGTGAGAAGGATTTCGCCCGCTCCGCGGCGCGCGACCTCGCGCCCCCACTCGACGGCATCGAGGTCCGTCGGGTTTCTGCCGCCGTGAGTATAGACACGCCAGCTCCCCGGCGTACCGTGTTTGGCATCGATCGCAACAACAACGCATTGGGAGCCGAAGTTCTCCGCTGCATCAGAAATGAGCTCGGGAATTTTTATGGCAGCCGTGTTCACGCTCACTTTATCGGCACCCGCGAGGAGCATTGTGCGAAAATCCTCAACCGTGCGAATCCCGCCTCCGACTGTCAGAGGCATGAAACACTGCTCTGCAGTGCGCGCGACCACATCCACCATGGTGGCGCGGTCATCGCTCGACGCAGTGATGTCAAGGAAGACAAGCTCATCGGCTCCCTGGGCGTCATAGAGTTTGGCGCATTCGACCGGGTCGCCCGCGTCACGAAGGTCAAGGAACTTAGTTCCCTTGACGACGCGCCCCGCGGTGACGTCCAGACAGGGGATGATGCGCTTGGCTAGCATGTGGTCACATGTCGCGCTGCTGCTGCCCGAGCGCCAGACTAAAATGTTGCGTTAGAATTGGACTCTTCTACTTTGCGCAGATTCTTTGCCACTGGGGGCAAAGGAGCCTTCCGCTATGAAGTCAGCCAGAGATCGCCACCATTTCCCCCGTTTCTGCGTTTCCCTTTTGGTGGTGGCCGTAATGGTAGGCTGCGCGTCTCCCTACAGACAAGGCGCCGGGGAGTTCAGCACGGTCATTGTCGACGCCGGGCACGGCGGCTTTGATCGCGGTGGGCAGTCGCTTTCCGGAGCGCCCGAAAAGGCCCTCGCACTCGACACCGCCAAGAGGCTGGCAAAAATCCTTCGAAGCAGAGGGTTTCGAGTCATCGAGACGCGGAAACGGGATGTCTTCGTCCCGCTTTCGACTCGGACGACGATTTCCAATCGGACCCGCGACAGCATCTTCGTGAGCATTCACTACAATTGGGGACGTCGGCGCGGAGCGCGCGGAGTGGAGATCTACTACTTCAGCCCACGATCGTGGCGCCTGGCATCAAATATTCTTCGCCAAGCTACTCGCGCGTACCCCACCGAGAGCCGAGGCGTCAAACGGAAGAATTTTCATGTCCTGCGGGAGAACCGTCGTCCCGCTGTTCTTTGCGAGTTGGGATTTGTTTCAAATCCGCAGGATAATCGCTATGTGCAGAACAGCGCCTACCGTCAACGTATCGCAGAACGAGTCGCTGAAGCGATCGTCATCGAACGGCAGAGCGCTCAACGCTAACCGTCTCCGCCGAGCCTTCCGGCAGCGCGATCACCCTCGCCAAATCAGGAGGCATCGGACTGCTCCATTCCAACTTTTGCCCGCCGACGTCGATGCGGAGCCTGGAGGAGTGCAGGGCGTGGCGCGATAGCCAGATTTCCGATTCCATCTCCTTTGTCCACCCATGCGCGATAAAATCGAGATAATGGCGACTTCCTCTCGCGTAGATCTTATCCCCCAATATGGGAAAGCCGACGTGTGAGAGGTGCACCCGCACCTGATGGGTGCGCCCA
>DATLIT010000193.1:0-2895 GCA_035539295.1 Terrimicrobiaceae bacterium
CGCATCATCGGCTCCATGCCTTGGCGCGATGAGCGTTCGCCCATTCGAACGTGTTTCTTGCACGGCCGCCGCCTCATCGCAGTTGCGATGGACTACAAGAACCCCTTCTGCGATGGTTGTCATCAAGATCGCGTTTGAACAAAGCCTCTCCTTTTTGTCCTCGTGTCGAGCAGTGGCCCGCTGATGTTGCCACCAGGATCAATGGAGAGCTGGGCCCATCTGCTCTTTTGCGGCGGGATGTCCGACGTGGATCACGTTCCATCAAAGAAACTCACCTAACCTGATGAAAGTAACCAAGCCTCGTTTGTTCTTTGCCTATGCGCTGCAAAATCGCTTTGCCGTTCCTTCTTTTAATGTCTGCAATCTCGAAACCGCACGTGCCGTCATTGTTGCCGCAGAGGCGGAAGACGCCCCGGTCATGCTGCAGAGTTACTTTGGGGATCTCTACTATGGTGGGCTGGATGTCCTGCCTGACTTGCTCCATGCCTTGGCCGAACGAGCCAGCGTGCCGGTGCTCGTCCACCAAGACCATCCGGACAACCAAGCTTTGATCCTGCAGACGCTGCGTCGCGGCTATTACTCGGTGATGTACGACGGCGCCCATCTGCCACTGGCGGAGAACATCAGCGGCGCCGCTTACATCACGAAAATCGCGCATGCGATCGGCGCTGCCGTCGAAGCGGAACTTGGCCTCTTTGGAGGCGGCGAAGGCCACGCGGCACGCGTTGAGAAAGCCACGCCTGAAGATAGCCGGCGAATGGTCGAGGAAACCGGTATCGACACTCTGGCGCCAGCTGTCGGCTCAGTGCACGGCGCGAGCAGCCGACTCGATCTTCCCCTCTTGGAGAAAATCGCCGGCGTCACCAGCGTGCCGCTCGTCTTGCACGGTGGCAGCGGCATACATCCAGACGACATGCGTGAGGCCCTGCAAATGAACGTGGTGAAGGTGAATATCGGAGCCGACCTTTTTCGTGCCTGGATCAGCGGCCTCCAAGAAGGGGCGGCCCTCAAGGTCACCGGTCACGAACCTCCGCACTATGGGATGATGACGCACGCGAGCGGTAAGGTTACCGAACTCGCACGAAAAAAGCTGTCGCTCATGGGCGCTCCCGGTCACGCCAAGTCGATGCAGCAACGCCTTGAGGAGGCGCGCAGCGATCTGCCTGCCAGAGTCCGCGGCTGATACGCGGGTTCTACGACGGATTGAAGAGCTTGTGTCGAGGCGCTTGTGCCAAGCGCCTGTAAATCTGCCTAGGCCTCTTAATGCAAGCGCCCGTAGCTCAGATCTGAACAATTCCCTTCTCAATCAAGACCTGCACGGCTTCGTGAATCGCCTCAAGCGAACTAAATCGGGGACGATAATTCAGCTGGCGTTGGGCCTTGGCGATGCTCGCGTTCGGACTATGAGCGATGTGATCCCATGTTAGTTCTGCAGCCTCTTCTGTGACTGCCCTGCGCCACTCTTCCCATGGCAGGAACCTCAGCTTTGCGGGTCGACCGAACCAACCTGCGACCCTTTCCGCATAACCCCGCAGGGTCAGGGCGGCGGGCGAGACAACGTGAAATGCTTCCCCAATGCTGGCACTTCGATTAACAATGGCCTGGACGAACGATTGCGCCACGTCATCGGCGTGCACATGATGGAGCGTCTCCATGCCGATATTCGGCAAGATGACTTCGTCCCCGCATGCAAGGCGCGTGAAGATATCGGGATCAAGATTGCCCGCGGGATTGATCGGGATCCAGCCAGGCCCAACGATGTGACCGGGTTGCAGCACCGTTGCAGTAAAGCCGTATCGGCGTGCTTCATCCAACAAGTAATTTTGGATAGCGTTCTTTTGGATCCCATATTCGCCGAATGGCCGCCGCGGTGTGTCTTCGGTGGCAGGAACTTCCACGCTGTGGCCAAGGGCCCAAATCGTTCCGCAATGCAAGAAATGCTGCACTTGTCCGCGGAGAGCACCAACGAGTTGTTGCGCGCTTTGAAGAGTGAAACAGATCAGATCAACGACGACGTCGGCTTTCAGCTCGAGGATACGCCGGCCGAAAACGCCGGCGGTATCCTCAGCGGTGCGGTCGGCGGTCACTTGTTGCACAAGGCGCCAGGCGGAATCGGCTTTATATGGTTCCCGCTGGGCACGCGAAACATTGATCACCTCGTGCTCTGCCCAAACCAGACGTGGGACAAGGTAGGTTCCAACGTGTCCGCTTCCTCCAATGACGACAATGCGCATCTTTTTTCTCCCGCCGCGACATGCTGCGAACGGAGAATGATGTCAAGTCTGCAATGATGTTCGAACGTCTCCTGAAAACTTCGAGGTGGAGCTGGTGCAAACACCAGCTGGGTCAGATCGTCAGCGATTTAGTTTCTCCAGAAGCGTCTTCAGCTCGTGAAACGTCTCAATGTAAAAGGTGGCGTTATTCGCTCGCAAAACTCCCGGTCGGAGAATCTGCACGGTTCTGATTCCCAGTCGGTTTCCAGCCTCGATCTCTGAATCCGGGTTGTCGCCGACGACAATAACTTCCTCGGGCTTTAGTTTTTTCCTTTCGAGGATCGACGCAAAGACGCCCTGCTTTCCTTTCCTATCGTCCTCATCGATTGCATCGATCTCTATTTCTCTGAACAGATCGGCGATTTGTAACGCCTTGACTTTGCTTTCTTGGAGACCTCTGAAGCCCGAAGTGACTAGATAAAGCTCAAAGGGCAGCTCTCGCAGAACGGCCAAATCGCCATAACCCTTCATGGGCGTTTCGATGACAGTCTGAGAAAAAGCCTTCCAACCCGCTGCAAGCATTTCCTGCGAAAAACCAAACTTCGAGGCGACAAAGTCAAGCGGCTGGCGCCAGATTTCCTCGAAGGCCTCGGCGAGCTGTTCGTCGGTAAGCGTGCCGCGG
>DATLIT010000194.1:0-3565 GCA_035539295.1 Terrimicrobiaceae bacterium
CCCTCTACGCCGCTCTCCTCAGCCGAGGCGGTCTGGTCTCGTGTGTCGTCGGTCTGCTCCTGCCGTAAGTTAAACTCAAGCGGCCATGAGTGCTTGAGGCGTGGATCTGCGCTTTGGCAAGCGATCTTGAGCAGCCCGAGCTCGTTCATCCTCGCGCTCAGAGTGACTGGCACCCGATTGCTGCGGGAGCGCGGATCATCAAGCTTTGCCATCGTTTGAAGAGGGGGAAGTCGATGAAAATCGCTCTCGTTCAAGGAGACAAACGCCCCCGATTTGTCGTGGTCATGCCGAGTGGAGTAATAAGGTTGAAAGCGGACAGGGTGGTTGATTCTTAGTTCCAGGCCTGGCGGAGAAATCTTGAACTCCTCTTCTGCGCGCGCATCTTTGGGTAGAATACAGACGAGAGTTGTTTTGGGGCTCTCCTTCGTCCCTGGCCGTTGCACTTCGAGGTAGATGGCGCGTGCGGCGCCCGCTTCGATACGCGCCGCGCGCTTATGAACGAGGCTGCCGAAGCGCGCCGCTCCGCGCGCAACGGCGAGATCCGGTTCGGAGTTGTTAAGAATGTTAGGTATGGTGCCTGACTGCCAGCTCGCAACCAGCTGCTGGAGGCGCAGCCGCGCTGCCTCAGCATGGAGCGATCCACCGTTGAAGAGGATGAAGTTCACGGGCGGTCTTCCTCGGAGAAAATCGGCGAGGTATCGTGTAACCGCGCTGTCCGGCGCATATGGGAGGGCCCATTCTCGGAGTCCCGCCTGCACGCGAGAAGGTCGGTCATCAGGGCCGCACTCGGGAAAAAATCCATCGAGCACGAGCGCCTCGACCTCTTTGCGACTGATGCGTGCGCTCAGAGTCTTACTCAGAAGGCTTGATCCCTGCGAAGGAATCGAGATCGGGAGTTGCTCATCTTGCTGCGAATCTGCGAGGCAGCGCTCCTTCAAATCACGGCATCGCGCCACCAAGAAATTCCATTGCGTCGGAGAAAGTTCAGTGGCGAGTTGCTGTTGGATATGGTGTGCCAGCGCCAAGTCGATGTTGTCACCTCCGAGGAGCAAGTGATCGCTTACGGCGACACGTTTGATGTGAGGAATTATTGATCCTGGCTGAGCAGACATTTCGAAGAGACTGAAGTCAGACGTCCCTCCACCGATATCGATAACAAGGACGTGAGACACTCCGGACGGCGGCAATTCCAAAGCTTCCGGCGAGGGGTGCTCTTCCAGCCAGCGGTAGAAAGCGGCTTGCGGTTCTTCGAGGAGGCGGACGTTGCTCGGGAAGCCGGCGTGCATGGCCGCTTCCAAGGTGAGGCGTTGAGCGACCGCATCGAATGACGCCGGAACCGTCACCGTTATTTCCTGCTGGCCAAAATCCGCATCATGGCCCGCGAAGCGGATATTCCAAGCCGCTCGAAGATAGTCGAGCAAGAGCGCGGACGCCTGTATTGGTGAAATCCTCTTTTCCACCGGTATCTCGTCGGATCTCCAGGGCAGGAATGGCGCGCTACGGTCAACCGCGTGATGACAGAGCCACGATTTTGCCGAATGAGCGACGCGTCCCGGCGATTCCGCCGCTTGCCGGCGTGCGAATCGTCCAGCGATCCATTCGCGGCCATCAACCGCTTTCTCGAGCAGTTGGCTGGCCTCGTCCTCGCGTGGCAAATAGAGAAAGGACGGAAGAGTGAAGGATTCAATGACGGAACCGTGCGTTTCCCATTGTGGGATTGGAAACTTCTCGCTCGGCGAGTTTGTACCGTTCAGCGGCACGTAGGCCATCGCACAATTAGTCGTGCCGAGGTCGATGCCGATGCTGAACTTGCTCATTGCGGCGAAGTTGAAAGTTGAAGTTGAAAGTTAGGAGCTGCGAGAGATGAGGCAATCGGCCCGAATAGCAGATCAGAGTGCCTCTACACGCCCGTAGCCTTACGGTAGTTGAGATCAGTTCCTCTCAACTCGCACTGCTCAACTCTCAACTAAAAAGTCACTCCATCCGCACCTGGAATTCCACTTTCCAGCGTCGGTCGGAGCCGATATGCTTCATCCAGAGTTCGAGATTTCCCAGCTCAGTGACGGCGGGGTTCATTTGGACCGGAACTGGTTGGCCTTCCGGCAGGCCTTCGATAGCCGGCAGGGTTACTTCGAGGCGGCTGGTTTCTTCGAGCTCGCTCTCAGCATTCGGGATGATTTGACCAGGAGTATCACCGCTTCGCACCTCGGAGGCGAAAAACCGGAACTCCGCCGGCTGTCCGGTCATCAAGCCAAATTCCTTTTCCTCGATGAGCAACTCGCTTCCCTCTTCCATTCCCTGCGGAACAACGCAGAGAGCTTTAATGCGAGGTTTGAATCCTGGGATGGCCGGCATCGAGGATTCAAGCCCGACGTAGTAAGAGCGCGCGGTCCCGGCCTTGATGCGAATTCCCTTGCCGGTGGCGCGGTACCGTCCATAGAGGGCAGCTCCTTTTGCGACGGCGAGATCCGGCTGAAAGCCCTCGAGTTCGCGGACGGCCTGACCTCGGTTCCATGAACCCAGTAGTTCCAAGACTCGTTTGCGGATCGGAGCGGCGTTGAAAACCCCGCCATTAAAGAGAACCGCCGTCGGACGAAGATAGTCGGACGCTTCTGCACCGGCGCCAACACGCGCCTGCAGTGAATCGCTCGCCTTCACATTGACGAGGCTGCGCGTAAGGAATCTTGCCAGATGCTTGCTAACGATCGGGTCGGACGCATACGGTAGGCCGAATTCCTGCAGGCCCGAGCTGCGCCGTTCCGCCGGCAGATCGGTGACCTCGGTGATGGGGAAAAAACCACCTAAGACGACTTCTTCGAGCGTCTGGCGATCGAGAGTCGTCGAGATCGTCTTGGCAAAGAGGCTTGAGCCGCGCGAAGGCACGGAGATCGGTGCTTGCGCAACCGACTCGTCATTGAACAGATCAACCTTGGCGCGACTGACGGCGTGGGTCAGCGCCAGAAACTGCCATGCATCGAGGGTTTTGCCTGTGCTTTCGAGTTGTGCCTGGAGCGTATAAGCGAGGGCGAGATCCATGTTATCGCCACCAAGGAGAATGTGCTCGCCAACGCTGATTCGCTCGAGTTCGAGGTTACCTTCCTTTCCGCTGATGGCAATGAGGCTGAAGTCCGCCGTGCCTCCGCCAACGTCGCAGACCAGAATGATGTCGCCAGAGTTCACCTGGCTGCGCCAAGAGCCGCCGGCACGTGCAGTCCAGGCGTAGAAGGCTGCCTGCGGCTCCTCCAGCAAGGTGACTCTTCCCAACCCAGCTGCTTCAGCCGCCTCCGCCGTGAGATTCCTGGCCACTTCATCAAAGGACGCAGGCACGGTCAAAATGATCTGACCTTCGGACAGGTCCCAGGTTCGACCTTGGAGCTGCGCGGCGTACAGAAAGCCCTCCTTCAAATGCTCAAGATATAATCTCGAACAATCGAAAGCCGAGAGCTTCGCCTCTTTGATCTCTGACTTCCAAGGCAGCACTGGGCGCCGCGGATCAACGTGAAAATTAGAAAGCAAGGATTTCGCAGAAGATACGAGCCGATCCGGCATCAGCGCACCATGCTCG
>DATLIT010000195.1:0-3049 GCA_035539295.1 Terrimicrobiaceae bacterium
ATCTATGAGCGTATTCTCTCGCGAATGGAGGCGGACAACTTTCGTGTTTTCGAGAGGCGCTATCGGCTGTCTCGAGTAGAAAAGCTCGCCGCCTTTCTCTACTTTCGGTTTTGGCCGCTTTCTTTCGCCACCAGCAATCGCGTGGGGATTATCTGATAGAGCCAGTCAACATGGAGGGGCAAAGTCCCGCCCCGGGCGTCGGGCAGAGCTTTAACGACCAGCAGATCAGCTGCGAGGCCCTGAATCACCTCGCACAAGGCGTAGCCGGTATTCGATGTAACCACGCG
Organism: Terrimicrobiaceae bacterium; assembly: GCA_035539295.1. GTDB lineage: Bacteria > Verrucomicrobiota > Verrucomicrobiia > Chthoniobacterales > Terrimicrobiaceae > DASTFP01. The sequence goes on from DATLIT010000195.1 coordinate 288, forward strand.
CGTTTCAATTTCAACACCCGAGTCGAATAGCGGTGCAGACATTTCGTCCAACCAAACTTCCAAATCCTGAGCGGCTTCTCCGCGCGATGCGGCTATGGCGGCGGCGAAAGGAGTCTCGGTAACTGCGATCGTGGCGTGCTCGGGTCGCAGCAGCTCCAAGGATCTCCGGAGAAAATGTGACACATTCTCGCCCGGCTCCAAGGCGAAGACAACGCGACGCAAGATGTCGGGAGAGTCGAGCGGCCGTGGGACAAGGAGAAGATCACAAGGCGCTTCCCGCATCAGCTCGCGAGCCACGCTGCTGGTGAACGGCCGGTCAGCGTCCTCGACTTGCAAGGCGCCAGCAATCACGAGTTCGTAATCGTAATCTTGAGCGGCACTGATGATCGCCTGGGCGGGCGGATGTTTGTTGACCCAGCGGATCGCGGCATCGCGTCCCACCACTTCAAGAAAACGCCGTTCCTTCTCTGGATCAAATTGCGCCGCGTGAACGATCTCGAGCTCGGCGCCACAGTGGCGCGCGAAGGATTCCGCCTCGGCAAGCACCGCCTCAAAGGTCGGTGAGAAGGTGGAAGCAACTGCCACGCGCCGATAGGTCCTCATCCCCGCAAACTCGCCCCGCTTCCTGTCCAACGCCAGTGGAAATCAACCTTTAGACAGCGCCAGGATCGCGCGATATTCGTCTGCGGTAACGGACATGACGCTTAGCCGCGGACTGCGCACCAAAGCAAGTCGGCTAAGCTTCTGGTCCGCTTTAATTTCCTCGAGTGAGACTCGGCGGCGTAAGGCCTTGATCGGCTTGAGCTCAACGGCCACCCAATTTCCCTCCGTCGCCGTCGGATCGGTGAAAGCCTCAACGATGACTTCTGCTTCACCGATAATCGCCTTATCCGTAACGCTATGATAAAACAGTACGCGGTCACCCGCTTTCATGGAACGCAAATTGTTGCGCGCCTGAAAATTCCTTACCCCGGTCCAGGAGGTCTTTCCATCCTTGACGAAGTCCTCCCAGGAATAAGCCGTTGGCTCCTGCTTTACGAGCCAGTACTTCATGCGCAGGTTTGGCTGATCGGGCGGCCTTCGAGATAGGCGTTTATGTTTTCGACCGTGATTCCGGTAAGGCGTTCCATAGCCTCATGGCTGTTGAAGGCGACGTGCGGAGTAAGCACGACTTCAGGGCGATTTAAAAGGCGGTGATGCGCAACCAGCTTGGAAAATTCCGCCACCCGCTGCGCGGATGTTTCTCTTACCATTGTCCTCGCCGAGCTCCGGACCCGTTCCGCAATCTTCTCGCTGAGGATCTGGGTTGCCCCGCCCCGGAAGACACGTTCATCCTCGAGGACGTCAAGGCCGACCCCGGCAACTTGTCCTGAATCCAAGGCCTCGATGAGCGCACCCGACTCGACAAGTCCGCCGCGTGCAGTATTTATCAACAGGAGGCCCGGTCGGCAAAGCGCGAGAGCCTCGCGGTTGATCATGTGGCGAGTAGTCGGGGTAAGCGGCACGTGCAAAGTGATCACGTCCGATTTCCGCATCAGCTCTTCGAAGCCGACATAGCGGAAATCAAGCAGCTCGCCGTAAAAGGCATGCGGTGCCTCCTCGTAGGCGACTACCCGCATGCCGAAGCCGACTCCGATGCGGATGACGTGAAGTCCAACCCGGCCCGCGCCGACCACCCCAAGCGTCTTGCCCCTTAAGTCAAAGCCACGCAGCCGTTCCCGACTGAAGCGGCCTGTGCGGACGGCTCGCTCGGAATCTCTGAGGCGGCGCGAGAGCGCGAGCATGAGCGCAAAAGTATGCTCGGCGACGGTATTCTCGCCATAGTTTCCAACATTAGCAATGCCAACTCCGCGTCTTTCACAGACATCGAGATCGATGTGGTCGCAACCGGTGGAACGAGTGGCGATCAAACGGATGAGAGAGTGATCATCCAAAAAGGCACCGTCGATTTTCTCCGTGATGAAGACCGAAAGTATCTCAGTATCTTCGGGCACCTCCTTGAGTCGATCGACAAACAAGACGTCGTGTTCGGCAAACGCTTCTTCGAAGAGAGGTTTGGCCTCATCCTCCACTTCGACGAAGCACATTTTCCTGCTTTGCACGGCAGTCTCGCTCATCAACAATTATGATTCTGACATGTCTCACACGAGTCAAACAGGTTTCTTCATCAGTTTCGAAGGATCCGAGGGTAGCGGCAAGACGACCCAGATTCGGTTGCTGGTCGAATATCTTTCCCGTGCGGGGATCACGCCGATCGTTGTTCGCGAACCGGGCGGAACGGCAGTTGGGGAGAGCATCCGCCACTTGTTGCAGCATTCGGCGGAAGGTCGCGAGATGACCGCAGAATGCGAACTCCTCCTTTTCGCGGCAAGTCGTGCTCAATTGGTTCGCGAGAAGATTGTTCCTGCCCTCGCGGCGGGTGAGATCGTCATCTCAGATCGTTTTCTCGATTCAACTACGGTCTATCAGGGTGTCGCGCGAATGATTCCGGCGAAGATCGTCGAGGTGATCAACTGCTTTGCAGCTGGACCCTGGCTGCCCGACGTTACCTTCCTTCTCGACATGGATGCCACCGACGCCCATAAGAGGATCAGCGGTCGACGGACCGGCGATCCCGATAGGATGGAAGAACAGCCTGTGGAATTCTACGAAGCCGTGCGCCGTGGCTACTTGGATCTGGCGTGGCACTCCGCAAGAATCCGCCTCTTGGATGCGTCCAAGCCGGAAGAGGAAATTGCCAGAGAGATCCAGGAAACCCTTCG
>DATLIT010000196.1:0-3993 GCA_035539295.1 Terrimicrobiaceae bacterium
GTGTCCAGGTCGTTCATCTCTCCAACAAGAATGACGTCCGCATCCTGTCTCAACGCGTTCTTGAGCGCTGAAGCGAAGTCGCGCGCGTCGGAACCAATTTCGCGCTGGTTCACCAGGCTTCGCCCCTGTGAATGAACAAATTCGATCGGGTCCTCAATACTGACGATGTTGACCGAACGCCGTCGGGCTATCGTCTGGGCCATGCTCGCCAGTGTTGTGCTTTTGCCTTCACCGCTCGCGCCAGTAACCAGTATCAAACCAGCTCTCTCGTCACACCACTTATCCACCACGGGAGAGTGTCCCAAGGACATTAGATCGCCGACCTCAGAAGCGATACGTCGGAAATTGGCCTCAATTGCACCTGACACATAGCACGCATTTCCGCGAAAGCGTCCGAGGTCACCGACCTGCAACGCGAAATCAAGCTGCCATTCGTTTTCCAGCTTCGCCCGTTGTCCCTCCTTCAAGGTATCGATCACCAGTCTCCTTGTGTCCTCCGCCGACAGTGGCTCTTCCGTCAGCGGCTGGATAACACCAGCGACCCGCAACATCGGTGGCGCCCCCACTGTCAAATGAAGATCAGAAGCTCCCCGCTCGACCGCAATCGCCAGAAAATCGATCAAGTCATCTTTCTTCATAATGATTCCAATAGTGCGGAGAACCCGTCTAGCCGATTCCCCTCATGGCGCGACGTAACTCGGATTCATTGCTGACTGAAGCCAAGGCGGTCTCTTCAGTAATCATCTTGCCCTTGAGAGCGTTGAGCGTCGATTGCAAAAATGAAACGGCGGCAGGGTCCGAGCCGCGGGAGATATACTGATCGATGTTCTGCAACTCTCGTCTGGCGATCCAATCGCGCATGGCACCCGCATTTTCGACGTGCTCCACCAGCAAATGCAGGCCTCCGTCAGCAGATTGAATCAGCTTCTGGCACAGGACACCAGAAAGCTGATTTGCCAGGAGGTTCACACCATGCTTCTCGTCTTCCGCCGGAAAAAGATTCAAATAACGCTCCATCGTGTCGGCAACCTTCTCCGAATGCAGGGTCGAAACAACGAGATGTCCGGTCTCCGAAGCCTGGAGGGCCGTTAACGCCGTCTCGTAATCCCGGATCTCACCAACGAAAATGACATCCGGCGCCTGACGAAGCGCACTCCGCAACCCGGTCGCAAAACTGCCGGTATCACGTCCCACCTGTCGCTGAGTGAAATGACAGCGCTTGCTGGTGAACTGATACTCGACGGGATCCTCGATCGTCACTATATGTCGCACCAGGTTCTCGTTCATCCATTGAAGGAGGGAGGCGATGGTGGTGGATTTCCCCGAGCCGGTTGGGCCCGTTATAAGAATCAGGCCGTGCTCGCGAGCGCCCCATCCGGTCAGGAGCCATTCGGGCGCTCCGAGCGCTTTCAATGTAGGCACGCTGGTCTTGATGCGGCGCAGGACCGCACCCAGGCGGCCCATGGTGCGGTGCAGGCTCACTCGGTAGCGCGTATGCGTCCGCGAGACGAAGCCGGTGTCGCGATCCCTGTCGCCGTCGCCTTGCGCGTTCGCGCCGCACGCCTCCCAGAATGCGGTCATGTGCGCGAGCGACATGGGTTCCTCGCCAAGGACGATGATTTGTTCATTGATCTTAAGCCGCGGTACCTCCTCCTCCTGAAGAAAGACGTCGCTCGCCTCCTGTTGTTCCGCGGCGTCGAGAATGCTGTCGATATTTTGCGGCATTGCTCGTAACTTCTACTGCGCACGGATACGTCGCAAACGCGTTCCTGATTGATGTGAGCGTAAGAGGTCTCATTGCTCGGCATCTAACGAGAACAATCGCTGATAATCACCTCGGCGACCGTGACAAGTAATCATCGAATCGACCATCTTGAATCTGTGAAAGGAGTTGACGAAAGGGCTCCTTGCTGATCATGCATCCGCGCACCACTTCAACGTCATCATTAGGACGAGCCTGTGAATCAAAGACCTTTTGATAAGCGGCGCGATCACACCGGCACAGGCCAACCAGAATGTAGAGCGAGCCTGCCGGTGTCGCTTGAGCGAGCGCAGCTTGCAACTGCTGCGAGGCATCAGGCCGCTCCAAAACCGCTCGTAAATTCCGCTCCCCTTCGGACATCAGTCCGGCAACTCCAACTCCTCCGAACGCCAAAGATTTTGCCGCGGCAAGATCGCGAGCCGCTGAATCCTCAGACGAAGAAGCTGCGGAAATACCAGGCTGCGACAACACAATTCCGGCAATGATCATGATGATAAGCGTTTTCATAATCTCGCAGCCTAACCATCAGCACTGATCGTCACGTAGTATCCATCCGGATCGCGGAGTGAGAACTCCCATGTTTGAGTGTTCGGGTTCACGTAGGGCTCCTCTTCGAACCGGTCGACAAGAGCGCGTGCCCGCTTCAGGACCATCTCGTAGTCGTCTATGCGAAAGAATAAGAGCAGCCCGTTGCCAGATATCCCGGCGTCAGGACTCATCAAGGAAGGATGGTCGTGCGCGCCCCAGTGGTGGAGGCACAGCAAGACGGTTCCATCTGTATCACGGATCTGACCAAAGTAGTCATGGCCCGGAGCCGTCTCGGGCTGGCCGAAGAGCGACTGATACCATTTGAAGCTGCCGGGAACGTCGCTTACGCCAATGATCGTCCATGTGCGCTTCATCGCATTTCCGCTGTCGGCCTAACGAGAATCGAGCAGATTGGGACTCTGCGGGATGGACGGGATAACCTTCGAAAGCGAATGAGCTGGGAAGATCATGAGTCGAATAGATAAGCTACGGCAAGGGCTGTAGCTAGATCAAACATCCTACATCGAACATCAAACATTTCGTTCGGCTAAGGTTTGCGGCACCACGCTCCGACAGATGCAAACCAGCACGCAACAGTCTTCGATTCTGCAACCTCGGCTTGCAGCCTGTGCACCAGGGTGTCAAGGCTACCCAACGACTCGATCGGCAGATGTAACTGCTCCATCTGTGGTCGCAAACTGCACAAGGTATCGTGATACCATTGTGCCAGGTAGGGTTCCTTCCCCACCGGCAGCTCCATGCGCATGGTAGGCTCGGGCAAACCAGCCTCGACGAATGTGTGGTAAAGCTCCGTTCCCATATCGTGATTGGCTGATGCGCGCATTGTCTTGTCAATGAGAGAGGCCGTTGCGAACCAAAGAGGCAGCGACGCCAAATGCGCAAGGACCGGGACCCAGCATGGTTCCTGAAAAACAAACACTCCTCCCGGCCGCACCACTTGTGAAATTAAGCGCAAGGCTGCAACCGGATCGGGAAGGTACATCAGAATAAAACGGCCCACCGCCGCATCAAAAGGCTTTACGGCCAGGATCTCGTCCACATTCGACTCGTTGAAGCTTACGTTGTGAAAGCCGGCCTCGGTCACGCGAGCACGGGCCTTGGCAATGGACTTCGGGTCCCGCTCAATGGCCACAACCTCGCCGGAAGGACCCACCAGTCGGGCAACTAGCATCGCCACGTCTCCTACCCCCGACCCGAGATCCAGAACGCGTTGCCCGAGTCCAATGCCCGCCTCGCGAAAGAATCTTTCGGTGATGGGAGCGACACGCGCAGCTTGTCGGATCAGCCGCTCATGCTCGGCGTCGGTGTTGCCCAACGGATAATCAGCGGAGCGATGGCTCGTTGTCATCGTAGCGAGGGATGTTACCAACTTTGATTTTATATCGCTCTATCTCTATTTTTGCTTCGGTTAATGGCAACGGTTAAATTTCGGCGGTGCAGTCTTCCGATGTACACGGATGGAGCGTCGATGAATCCAGAAATAGGCTGCAAGCTCCAAGCTAATTCGAGTTAGGTCGTCTCGACCGCCCGATGGACAGCGGATCACAGCTTGTCAGGAGAAGGGACTTATGAACGCTGGCAGACAGCTGCTCATCAGGTGGACAATCGCGCGCTTCGCAAATGAGCCGCAAGCGAGCGGTTGCGTTCACAAGTCTTTCTGATTGTCGCGTGCGCTCGAAAGG
>DATLIT010000197.1:0-2919 GCA_035539295.1 Terrimicrobiaceae bacterium
ATGTCCTTGCACTCGAGCAAGGCAAAGAGCATCGCGGCCATAGGACCTTTGGTGTCCGCCGCCCCGCGGCCCCAAATCTTACCCTCGCGCAACTCGCCGGAAAACGGATCGATGCTCATGCCGGCAACACTCACCGTATCGGTATGCGGTGCGAAGAGGAGCCGTGGCTTCGCCTTGCCTACGGAAGGAAAGCGTCCGAGAACGTTTGGCCTGTCGGGCAAAATCTCTTCGAGCCACGCTTCCGCCCCGCACGACTGGAGGAAATCGGCGACGAACTTCGCGCACTCTTTTTCGCCGGTGTCTCTTGTTCCTGGATCGCCATCAGGGTTGACGCTTGGAATCCGAATCAACTCGCGTAGCAGGTCGACAACCGTCATCGCTTTTGCTGTTTGAGATACCAGTCGACAAATTTTGGGATGCCTTCAGATACTTTTACGCACGGCTGATAACCAAGCAGGGCACGCGCCTTATCAATGTCGGCACAAGTGAGCGGCATATCGCCCTGCTGCTCGGGCAGGTGTTCGATGATCGCCTTTTTGCCGAGAGCGTTCTCGATAGAAACGATGAGGTCTGTGAGCGTGGTCGTTTGATTCTCACCCAGGTTGAAGATCTCGAAGGGAGTCCGGCGATACTTGAGGGCCCCGAGCACACCTTGAACGATGTCATCCACGTAGGTGTAGTCGCGACGCGTCGTCCCATCCCCATACTGCTGAACGGGCCTGCCGCGGTAAATAGAATCGGTGAATTTATGGATCGCAAGGTCCGGGCGCTGGGCAGGTCCATACACCGTGAAAAACCTCATCACCACGACCGCCAGCTCGTAGAGATGAGAGTAGCTTCCGCAGAGGTGCTCGGCGGCCAGCTTGGTGGCGGCATATGGACTCAACGTCTGAGGAAGCGCCAGGTCCTCCGAAAAAGGAACCTTCGCTGCCATACCATAGACCGAGGAACTGGAGGCGAGAAGAAACTGGCCAACGCCCGCAAGCCGCGCGGCGTCGAGAAGGTTGTAGGTGCCTACTACGTTGGTTTCAATGTAGGCGGAAGGGTTTTGCACCGAGGGACGCACGCCGGCCCGCGCGGCGATGTGGATGATCGAGTCGTAGCCTCCGCGTCCCACGACATCTTTCATGGCGGAAGCATTGCGAATATCAGCCTCGATGACTTCGGCTTGTCCATTGAATGCTTTGACATTTGCCCGTTTGATTTGCGGGTCATAAAAGTCATTGAAGTCGTCGAGAATCGCGACGGTAGTGCCGGTTTGCAGCAGACCTCGGACCACATGCGAGCCGATGAATCCCGCGCCACCGGTGACAAGTATCGTCATCGGGTAAAGCTAATTGGCTCGTGAAAATGGCCGCAAGGAATTTTCGCGAACCCCGGACCATTCTCGGCGTCTTAACCAAATGTCCACCGGCAAGAGAAGGAGCGCGACTGCAAGCAGCCATGGCGCGAGTTCACTTCGGGTCAGAGCGGGTCGAAGCGCCGGGCGCAGCATCTCTTCAGGCGTGGCGCCAAATCGTCCCCCGGTGAGCGCTGATAGCTCCCGGAGAAGCGGAGTTCCGTCCTGCGTGATCTGAAACTCCGCGGGATAGTCACGTGTCCAAGCTTTGGAAACCGGCCGTCCGGCTCCGTCGCTCACCGCGATGATGGCGCTTCCAGATTCCGGCTTCTTGAGTCTGGCTCGATAAAGGCCGGGTGCTATTTGCTCGCTTTTCACCGAGACGGGCTGCGCAGCCTGAGCCGCTATAGATACGTTGACTTCAAGACCGTTGCGAAACGTTCCCTCCGGGGTCACCGCCTCCGAGTCGATGATGATGTCGCCGCCTTCCTCGCGAAGCTCAACCATCAGGTCGTTTCTTTCGGCCGGACGAACCAACATGCGGACAAGCTGGCCCCACAATTTGCCGTAACCAGGCCAACTCAGCCACTCGGATGCCCATCGCGACTTTGCATCGCTGGTAAACGCGGCGACTCGGCCAAGTCCATAGCGCCAGTGAGCCAGCAGGGGATCGCCTCTTTCTGTTGACAGCAAGAGCTCGGCACCCGGTTTCAACTCGGAGGTATTAAATCCGAGCAGGAGCGGCGCCTCCGGCCAATTGATGCCCTTGAGTGCTTCGCTGGAGCCGGCCGGTTGCGCGAGAAAAGCGTCTTCTCGCAGACTCGACTCCGCGGCTCGCATCGTTTCGATAGCAAACAAGCGTGGCAGGGTCGCCGCGTCTGCGGTCAAGTAGAAACGGCCACCGCCCTGCGCGGCCAACTGGCGGAGAAAGGCGGTATCTTTGTCCTGCTCAGTGCCGAGCGCAACCACAGAAACGGTGATCCGGCTAGCGAGCATCGCCGCTGCCAGGTCGAAACTCGAGTTGCCCGTTCCAGCCTTATTGGTCCCGGGCTCGCCGGAAGACTTTTCCTCCGCATCGGCGGCATCCGAAAAGAGAATGACGTGCTTGATTTTCGCCTGAGCTTCGCGCAAGCGTGGCAGCGCCTCGGCAAGCGACGTGTAGATGTAGATGCCTCCGCCGCCCGAGGTGATCCCAGCAATTCGCTTCGATGCGCCGACTTTGTCGCTGATTCTTCCGAGCGGGACGACCTCCTGCACGCGCGTATCTACAGCCAAGAGTCCAAAGAGGTCCTTAGCCTGAAGAACATCGAGCGCCAGTGCCGCCCCTTCGTTCGCCAACGCCATTTTCGTCTGCCCACCCGCGGGGGCGGACATTGAACCGGAGCGATCAAGAATCACGAGCAAAGCGACCACGGGTGTTTCTTCGCGCTCCTCGCGTTCAATTCGCACCGGAAGCAAAGTGGATATCGGCGTGCGAAAGTAGCCGCCGGCGCCAAAACTCTCCTCACCGCCCAGCATCATGAATGCTCCTCCAAAATCCTTGACCCATCTCTCCAGAGTTTTCATCTGCTCATCAGAAA
>DATLIT010000198.1:0-3285 GCA_035539295.1 Terrimicrobiaceae bacterium
GTCCTCGCGTGTGGTGTTCGGCGTCTCGCCGAACAGGGTTTTTCCGGCGAGACGCCGGAACCGGCACGCGGGGACGCGTGCGCTCCCCGGAAAGATGCTTACACGTTTTCTCGAGGGAGCTTCTCAACCGGCTCTGCGAGCGATTTCCGGCTTAATCGCCCCCAATCTCGACGGGTTCTTGTAGCCGCGGCGTGAGACGGTTGGCCGTGATCATCCGAGCACACGTGTTCCAACGAAGAAGCGCATCGTCGTTATTGGGCGGGCGGAGACTCTCAGCTTTTTCAAACCATTCCATTGCCTCGCTCAGAAACTCGTAAGCATCATGGCTGGCACCCGGATGACCTTGGAGCAGCCGTGCCTTGGCTTGGCGCTCGCAGATTATGCCCGCGTAATAGGCGCGCTCATAGGGATCCTCTAGACGTGAGAGAATCTCTTGAGCCTGCCTCGCACCAGCCGCATGGCCCTCGCTGAAAGTGTCCGTCAACGCCAGCAAGAGGAGAACCAAGGCCTCTTGATTCTTAGAATCTACGTTCAGGACATCCTGGCAAATACTCTCGGCCTCGTGCGGTTCGTTGAGCAAGCGGTAGCGCAAGGCCTTCTCCAAGGCCGCTGGGATTGCGTCTTCGGAAAGTCGCTTGAGTTCAAACATGTTTTTTCTCCTTTTGGGTTTTGGGGCGAAGCAGTTTCAGCAGGAACCCTAACGGGTCGTAAAACTCATCAACGACCCGCTCCTTGAGCGGAATAATTGCATTGTCCGTAATCGTGATGTTTTCCGGACACACCTTGGTGCAGCACTTGGTGATATTGCAGAAGCCGACACCGCCGGCCTGCTTGAGTTCTGCAGCGCGATCCTCAGTGTCGAGCGGGTGCATTTCCAATGCCGCTGCAAAGACAAAGAAACGGGGGCCCACGAACTCCTCATGCTTATGATGGTCACGCAGGACGTGGCAGACATCCTGGCAAAGATAGCATTCGATGCACTTTCGGAATTCTTGGATGCGATCGATATCTGCCTGCGCCATCCGCCAGGTGCCGTCCGCAGCGTCGGGCGGGCGCGGCTTAAACTTCTTTATCTTTTTCTTTACTCGAAAGTTCCAGGAGACGTCGGTCACTAGATCACGAATCCTCGGAAAGGCTCTCATTGGCTCGATGGTCACGGGTCTATCGGCCGGCAACTCGTCGAGGCGTGTCATGCACATGAGCTTTGGCATGCCATTGATTTCCGCCGAGCAGGATCCGCACTTGCCCGCTTTGCAATTCCAGCGGCACGCGAGGTCGTTCGCTTGCCTGGATTGGATGTCGTGGACGGCATCGAGCACGACCATACCCTCGGAAATGGGCGTCTCATAATCCACGAAGTTTCCGCTGTGAGCGTCGCCCCGCCAGATTTTGAAGACCTTCGTATTCATTCCATCTCGTCGATGACTTGCTTGAGGTCTGCTGGCATCGCCGGAATTGGCTCCCGTCGCGTTCGCATCGAACCGTCGGAGTCCTTGTAGACAACGATGTTCATCTGGCCGCTCCCGGCGTCTTTGTTCGGGTAATCCTCGCGGAAATGTCCACCCCGGCTTTCCTTTCGTTCGAGAGCCGAAAGTGTGATTGCCTCCGATACGGTGAGCAAATGATTTAAGTCGAGCGCGGTGTGCCAGCCGGGGTTGTATTCACGATGGCCCGCGACGACGACCTTTTTTGATCGTTCTCGCAGCTCGGTCAGCTTATCCAGAGCGCGCGCCATCTCTTCCTCCCGTCGCACGATGCCGACGAAGCTTTGCATCATTTCCTGCAAATCTATTTGCACCTGGTACGGCCCTTCACTGCTGCCGGGCGATGCCGCCCCTCGGTCAAACGGCTCGAGCGACTCACGGGCAGCCTCCTCGAGCTGACTCTCATTAATCTGCCCCGTGCCACTTTCCCTCGCAAACGCAGCTGCGAACTCGCCGGCCCTTTTGCCGAAAACGAGCAGGTCGGACAATGAATTCCCCCCCAATCGGTTGGAGCCATGCAAGCCGGCGGCCACTTCGCCCGCGGCGTACAAACCGGGTACATTGGACATTTGCGTCTCGGCGTCCACCCGCACTCCGCCCATAATGTAATGGGTGGTTGGGCCTACCTCCATCGGCTCCTTGGTGATGTCGAGGTTGGCGAGCTGCATGAACTGATGATACATACTCGGGAGCTTCTTTCGAATATGATCGGCGGCGTTCGGAAGCTTCTCCTTGATCCAAGCTATGTCGAGAAACACGCCCCCATGAGGGCTGCCACGGCCGGCTTTGACTTCATCGACGATACAGCGCGCGACATGATCGCGAGTGAGGAGCTCGGGCGGCCGCCGAGCGTTCTTGTCCCCCTGCGTGTAGCGCCATCCTTCCTCGGGATTATCGGCGGTCTGTGATTTGTAGTTCGCGGGAATATCGGCGAACATGAAGCGTTTTCCCTCCTTGTTCAGCAACACGCCCCCTTCGCCGCGGACCCCCTCGGTGACCAAGATCCCCATGACGCTGGGCGGCCAAACCATCCCCGTCGGATGAAATTGCACGAATTCCATGTCAATCAGCTCCGCGCCGGCATGATAGGCCAGCGACTGGCCGTCGCCGGTGTATTCCCAGGAATTGCTCGTAATTTTGTACGCCCGGCCAATGCCGCCCGTCGCCAGCACGATCGCTTTTGCCCGAAACACTTTGAACCTCCCGCGCTCGCGTCCGTAGCCGAAGGCCCCGACAACGCGATCGCCGTGCTTCAGCAACGTAATGATTGTGTGCTCCATGTGGACCTCAATGCCCTGATGGATGCCGTGGTCTTGCAGCGTCCGGATTAGCTCCAGGCCGGTGCGGTCGCCTACATGGGCGAGGCGCGGATAGCGATGGCCACCAAAATTGCGCTGAAGAATTCGACCGTCCGCAGTTCGATCGAAGACCGCCCCCCAGCCTTCCAGTTCGCGGACGCGTTCGGGCGCCTCCTTGGCATGCAATTCAGCCATGCGCCAGTTGTTGACATACTGGCCGCCGCGCATCGTGTCGGCAAAGTGAACCTTCCAATTATCGCGCTCATCGACGTTGGCGAGGGCGGCGGCCATGCCCCCCTCGGCCATTACCGTATGCGCCTTGCCGAGCAGGGACTTGCAGACAAGACCAACTTTGACTCCCGCGGCGGAGGCCTCAATGGCCGCGCGCAATCCCGCACCGCCAGAGCCAATAATGAGCACGTCGTATTCGAGAGTTTCGTAATTAGCCACTTGGTTTGCGCGAGCGTCGAGTTTGAGGCAAAACCCACGGGACGGTTCAACGA
>DATLIT010000199.1:0-2449 GCA_035539295.1 Terrimicrobiaceae bacterium
GCCTTTACATAGAGGCCGTTTCCGCCGACGACGATCGCGAGTCTGCCGCGTGAATTGATTTCATCAATGGCGCGCGAGGCCTCGCGCCGGAATTTCTCCGCATTCATTTCCTCAGTAACCGGCACGGTGCCGATCAGTTGATGCGGCGCCTTCGCAAGCGTTGGCGACTCCGGTTTCGCCGTAAGCAGGTCGAGGCCGCGATAAATCTGAAACGCGTCGGCGCTGACAATCTCCGCGCCAACTTCCCGCGCGACATCGGCTGCAAGCTCGGATTTTCCGGTTGCTGTCGGGCCGACGATAAAGAATGCGCGCGTCATTCAATCAGACTGAAAGCTAGCTCCTCGAGGGCTCGCGCCAAAAACAAAATCGGCAAAGCTTTGCCGCCCATCTTGTGACCAATCTGCAGGCTTGATTTTCGGGTAAGTTTTTACTTAAATCACGGTGTGAGCCGTCCTGATCACTCTGAAAGCTCACGCCCGAACGAATCCGTGTCGCCCTGCCGACCGGAGTTTCGCGACTCGAACGCGAATGTTTGGGCAACCGTCGGGAAAAAAAGGTTCGTGCCGTTTACTACCACACACTGGAGCGTTGTAGTTGAGGCGCAAGGCGAATCACCTGCGGCACAAGAGGCGCTCGAAAAACTTTGCCGCATTTATTGGCGACCGATTTATAGCTTTATGCAACGCCAGGGTGTTGCGCCTGAGGAAGCCGAGGACGTTACACAGGCTTTTTTTGCAGATTTGCTGGAGCACAAGAGCCTTGCTGCCGTTCGCAAGGAGAGGGGACGCTTTCGTTCGTACCTTCTTGGAGCACTAAAATATTTTCTGGCCGACGAGCGGCGTCGCGCGATGGCAATTAAGCGAGGAAAAGGGCAAAGGCTTATCCCACTTGATGAATTAGGCGCCGACGAACGCACGGCGAGGGAACCAACCGACCCAGTAACTGCAGAGCAAGTTTACGAGCGCCGCTGGGCTTCTACGGTGTTAGAACGCGTACTTGGTCTTTTGAAGAATGAATACGTCGCAGCCGGCAACGCAACCTTATTCGATTGCTTAAAGCAACTGCTGCCAGACGAGCCGGGCTCTCCTTCACAGGCGGAGATCGCCGGCCAACTAGGCATGACCTCCAATGCTGTCAGGCAGGCGTTTCATCGATTTCGACAGCGCTATCAATCTTTATTACGAGAGGAAATCGCTCACACCGTTGCTACGCCCGGCGACATCGAAGACGAGTTGAGACATCTAATCGCTGTGGTCCGGACGTAGCGAAGAAAAATGAAACGGCAAGTTGGTGAATGGCCGAATGGACGATATCGCCGTTTCCCCGTTCGCCGATTCGCCGTCTCGTTCTTTGAGAATGGCGACTGTAACTAGAGTTTGCCGAAAGTGCGGCGCGAAAATCTTTTCCGACGCACCGGAAGGACTCTGCACTGGCTGCGTGCTGGAAACAGCACTCGGAATCTTTCCGGACACTGTAGCCGGGGTCGCCGACCCTGGCCGTGCGGATAAGCTTGTACGCGATGAGTCGAAAGCCGAGCCGCTCGTGAGAACAACCGCGAAAGCTGTCGGGTCAAAGCTGCTGGGCGAGCTAGGCGACTACGAGTTACTCGATGAAGTCGGGCGCGGTGGTCAAGGTGTAGTCTTTCGCGCCCGACAAAAGAGCCTGAATCGTATAGTGGCATTAAAAATCATCGGCCTTGGGCAGTGGGCCACCAAAGCGCACCTTAGGCGCTTTCGGTTAGAAGCCGAAGCCGCTGCGAGCCTCGACCATCCGTGCATCGTGCCAATCTACGAGGTCGGCGAGCGCGATGGCCAGTGCTACTTCAGCATGAAGTTTGTTGAAGGCGGCCAGCTCGAGGAAGTAGTCAGGGACACACCGCTGTCGATTCGGCAGGCGGTCGAACTTATCGCCAAGGTGGCCCACACTGTACATTACGCGCATGAACACGGTATTCTGCATCGGGACATCAAGCCAGGAAACATCCTACTCGACGGAAAGGGTGAACCACAGCTTACCGATTTTGGTCTTGCCCGCTTAGTCGAATCAGAGAGCACGGTTACTCGCACCGTGGAGGTGCTAGGCACCCCCAGTTACATGTCGCCGGAACAGGCGGCCGGTAATAATCCCGCGGCCGCGGGACTAACCAGGGCAACAGATGTATACGGGCTTGGCGCAGTGCTCTACCAACTTCTAACTGGCCATCCACCTTTTGCCGGAGGGACAACCTATGAGACCATCAAGTTACTACTGGAAACCGAGCCACGGGCACCATGGCTATGGAACCCGAAAATTGACCGCGACCTTTCCACGATTTGCTTGAAATGTCTCGAGAAAGACTCGCAGCGCCGTTATTCTTCAGCTCTCACGCTGGCAGAAGACCTTGAGCGGTGGCTAAAGCACGAACCAATTCAAGCCCGGCGAACGGGAGTCGTTGCGCGAGGAAGAAAAT
>DATLIT010000200.1:0-5193 GCA_035539295.1 Terrimicrobiaceae bacterium
AGGTCGTGCAAGATTTGCGTGCCAGGGGAGAGTTGGCCATCTATGGGGATGCTTCCCTGCGAGAAGTCTTGCTTCATGCTGGCATCGAGAAAGCGGACGGTCTGATTATTGCCGCCTCCAACGCACCTGCCGACACGATAATCAGGGCAGCGCGCGAGTTGAATCCTGAGATTCGCGTTTTAACCCGCTCCACCTATCTTCGCGAGTTGCAAAAGCTGCGTGACGCTGGTGCCGACGCCGTCTTCTCGAGCGAGGGCGAAGTGGCACTGGCGATGACAGCCTTTCTCATGCGCCAGTTGGGGGCCACCGATGAGCAGATTGATCGCGAACGCGATCGTGTCCATGCGGAATTGTTTTTAAGCGAAGCAACCGATTATGGCAGCGCGGCAAGCAATCCGACGATCTCGGCTGGAAGATTCGGCCGTCGCCAAGAAGACTAATTCGCGATGTCCGTACTCTCAAGCGAGCTTAGATCATCCGCGCGCCCGGTGGAGGCCGCTGCCGTCCATGCCCGAGGGGTGACAAAGCGCTTTGGTGATTTCCTCGCCATTGACAAGCTCGATCTCGACGTGCGGCGGGGAGAATGTGTGGGATTACTCGGACCCAACGGCGCCGGAAAGTCCACGTTTATCGGCTGTCTTTACGGAGTCGTTGAGAGGAGCGGGGGAGAACTGAATGTTTTCGGTTATGATCCGGCCATCGAGCCGCGCCGCATCAAAGAACGTCTCGGCGTCGTTCCCCAGGAAAACGCTCTCGACGAGGAACTAACCGTGCTTGAGAACATGAGTCTTTACGCCCGCTTTGAAGGCCTTTCCAAGGCTACCGCACTTCCGCGGATCGAAGAACTCCTCACCCATATGTCGCTGGACCACAAGCGCAATGCTACCATCAGGAGCCTTTCTGGTGGAATGAAACGCCGCCTGGCATTTGTTCGCGCGCTTCTCTCCGATCCTGAGTTGCTCATCCTGGACGAGCCGACCACCGGGCTCGACCCGACGGTGCGGCACCTCCTTTGGGAAAAGGTGCTCTCTTACAGACAGGCGGGTAAGACGACCCTGGTGACCACGCATTATATGCATGAGGCCGAGCTCCTCTGCGACCGTATTGTCATTCTCAACCGCGGCGTTGTCGTCGGGACTGGCGCCCCGCGAGAGCTCATTGCGAGGGAAGCCCCAGGATACGTCGGTATTTTTTCGCCGGATCGCGAGCAGCTCCTTCGTGCCCACATGCAGCCGGACTGGGACTTGTTTTATCAGGGCCGGCAATGCTGCATCCGCGCGCCGCGCATCCAAGATTTAATGAGCCTCCAGCAAGCTTCCGGAATTCAGGCTCTGCAAATTCGTCCCTGCAATCTCGAAGACGTCTATCTCAAGCTCACCGGCAGAGAACTTGACGACAATGAGTGAGTTCCAAGTATCCCTCCGCTTGGCCTGGCACGTTGTCGTTCGCAACTGGATTGTCTATCGCAAAGACTTCCTGGCGAACATTTCGCCTACGCTTGCCGATCCCGCATTGATGATGACCGCGCTCGGAATGGGACTTTCTCCATTCATCGGCCAGATTGACGGGCACAGCTACGCAGAGTATTTGGCGCCGGGAATGGTCGCCACCACCGCGCTCTTCACCGCTTTCTTCGAATGCAGCTACGGCTTTTACGTGCGCATGACGTGTGAGTCCGTCTTTAAGGCGATGTTGACCACCCCCATTGGAGTCCGCGAGGTGGTGATTGGAGAATTTCTTTGGGTCTTCATCCGAGCCGCGCTGATGGCAGCCGGAGTGGGTCTGGCTTTGGCGGTAATGGGATTACTGCCCAACATCGCGTCCATCTTCATGTTTCCCTTCATCGGCGGATTGTTGGCTGTCCCATGCGGGGCAATTGGTTTGCTGGCCGCAGCGCACGTCCGCAACATCAACCAGTTTCAGACGGTGTATTCGTTTTTGATCGCGCCGATCTATTTTCTCTCCGGTGTTTTCTTTCCGCTGACCGATCGTCCAATCCTGGGTGTGCTCGTGCACTTCTCTCCCTTTTATCACGGCGTTCGGCTACTGCAAATGGCCGCCTGGGGCCGGGGGTCACTTGGCGAGACGATTCTTCATCTGACGGCGCTGTTTCTCTTCACGGCCGTGCTGGGCGTCTGGGCGTTTCGCATGATTCGACAAAAATTGATTATCTAAGTTCCAATGTCGCAGGAAATCCCAACCTCTCCGATAGTTCACAATGAATCGAAAAGCCGTTTCGAGATGAAAGTGGGCGAGCAATTCGCGGTGGCCGAATATCGCCGGGAAGGCGACCGAATGCTATTTACCCATACCGAGGTACCGCCTCAATTTCGAGGGCACCGTCTCGCCGAAAGAGTCGTGCTTTTCGGGCTCGATGTGGCGCGTCAGGAGAACTTGAGAGTTGTTCCGGTTTGCAGTTACGTCGCGCATGTTCTGCAAAGACATCCGGAATACCGGAGTCTGACGGAGTAAGTGGCTACCCCGGTTCTTGCGCGAGGCGCTCGAGAAGTTTGTCGTGGATCCCGTCAAACCCGCCATTGCTAAAGACGACGACCACGTCTCCCGACCTTGCCAAAGGCGCAAGCCTCTCGATGATGTGGTCCGCGGTGGGTTCGTAGAAGGCGGGCTTTCCTGCAGCCAGGATATCGGCGACGACGCGTTCCGGGTTGAGTCGTTCTCCTTCGGGAATTTGTTCGATTCGGGCGACACGCGAGAGAAAGACACCGTCAGCCTGAGCGAAGCACTTTGGAAGCTCGTGTTGAAACACGGAGCGACGGGTCGTGTTCGACCGTGGCTCGAAAATCGCCCAAAGTCTGGACCTTGGATAGCGGGCGCGGAGTCCTGAAAGAGTTTCGCGAATGGCCGTAGGGTGGTGGCCAAAATCATCAATTATCGTGATCCCATTCACCTCGCCGCGGACTTCTTGCCGACGTTTGATGCCCTTGAATCCTGCCAGCGCTTTTTGGATCTTTGGCACCGGGACGCCGTAGAAGTGCGCCGCCGATGCCGCCATTGCGGCGTTGTGTATGTTGAAATTGCCCATCAAGGGGACTTCAAAGGTGGCGTTAAATAGCTCGAAGCTGGAGACTCCGTGTTGGTGACGCGCATTACGAATTTGGTTACCGGCGTTTTCCGAAAAACCCACCTCCACGATGGGCGCAGGACACTGCCTAGCCATG
Organism: Terrimicrobiaceae bacterium; assembly: GCA_035539295.1. Lineage (GTDB taxonomy): Bacteria > Verrucomicrobiota > Verrucomicrobiia > Chthoniobacterales > Terrimicrobiaceae > DASTFP01. The sequence goes on from DATLIT010000200.1 coordinate 3,180, forward strand.
TCCACGCAATTCGGATCGTCCGCGTTCAACAGGACCATTCCCTCGCTGGGGACGATATTAAGCAACCTGCGAAAGCTGGTCTTAATCTCCTCAAGGTCGCGATAGATGTCGGCGTGATCGAACTCGATATTGTTTACGATCACCAGTTCGGGAAGATAGTGAAGAAACTTCGATCGCTTGTCGAAAAAAGCAGTGTCGTACTCATCTCCCTCGATAATGAAGTATTTCGACTCTCTCAGGCGCGCGCCCTGGCCGAGGTTCGCCGGAATGCCTCCGATAAGATAACTCGGCTCGAGGCCGGCGCTTTCGAAAATCCAGGCCAGCAGTGAGGTAGCGGTGGTCTTTCCGTGGGTACCGGTCACGACCAAGTTGTGCCGACCGCGAAGGAAGAACTCTTTAAGGATCTCCGGTAGTGAGAGGTAGTAAAGTTTTCGGTTCAGAACGGCTTCTACCGCGGGATTTCCGCGCGTCATGGCATTGCCGATGACAACCAGATCAGCGCTCGGGATGTCTTCAGCGCGGAAGCCCTGCGTGATCGCGATGCTCTTTTCCTCGAGAAAGGTGGACATGGGCGGGTAGACGTTATCGTCTTGACCTGTGACAACGTAGCCATGGTCACGCATCGCCGCCGCCACTGCTCCCATGGCAGTCCCGCAGATGCCAAGAAAATGAACATGCTTGAGAGGATGCTTCACGGGCCTTAGAAATTGGAGAAAGCTTAGGGGGCGAGAGTCCGAATGACGAAGAACGAAATTCCGCCGAGCTCTGCAGTGAAACTCGTCTTCTCTGAGGGGCCTCTTTTCGGGTTAGCCAAGAGGATGCCAGACTGGCCTGACAGCGCGCACCGTATCAGTAGACGTCCTTGCGGTAGCGTTTTTCTTTCTTCAGAGCGTCGACGTACTCCTTTGCCTGCTCGGTAGACTTTGAGCCGACTTGCTCCACGATTTGATGCAGTGCGGTGTCGACATCCTTGGCCATCCGCGCGGCATCGCCGCAGACGTAGAAGATGGCGCCGTTCTCCAGCCAATCGTACAATTCGGCCGCATTTTCCAGCATGCGGTGTTGGACATAGATTTTGTGGTCCTGGTCGCGCGAAAAGGCGGTCGTGAACCTGGTGAGCACTCCATCAGCTTGCCACGCCTCAAATTCGTCGCCATAGAAGTAATCCGAAGCAGCCTTCTGCTCGCCAAAAAACAGCCAGTTTTTCCCTTGGACACCTAAGGCCTTCCTTTCCTGCAGAAAGGCGCGGAAAGGAGCGATGCCGGTTCCGGGGCCTACCATGATGGTCGGTGTGTCGGCGTTTTCGGGAATTCTAAAGTGCTTTGCGGTATGCACAAAGACAGGTACCTTTCCATTGCCCTCCGCACGCTCCGCCAAAAATGTCGAGCAGACCCCGCGGTGAAGATGGCTGCTGCGCTCGGGTTGGTATCGGACAACAGCAACCGTAAGGTGCACAGATTCTCCCACCGCTTTTTGCGAAGAGGCAATGGAATAGAGCCGAGGTTGAAGTTTGCGCAGGACCTTGACCAATTCCTCGGGTGTAAATTTTGCCGCCGTCAATTCCTCCAATAGGTCCAGCACATCGCGACCCCAAACATAGTCGTCGAGATGGTTTTTCGATCCGGGATCGAGAAGATCCCTGAGAAAGGCGGACGAGGAGTCTTTCTCGGGAAGCACCTGCAAGAGCTGCTTGCTAGGCTCCGTGATGATAAAGTCTTTGGTCAGAGCCTCACGCAGAGAGACGGTCTTTCCATCGGGATTGGTGACTTGTTCATCGCCGGTAAAACCCTGGTTCTTGAGAATGCCTTCGACAAGTTCGGTGTCGTTCTTGGGAAATATTCCAAGCGAATCTCCCACCTCGTAGGCCAAGCCTGAACCGGAGAGGTTGATCTCGAGATGACGGGTGTCTTTGTTTGATCCCTCTCCAGTGAGCTTGCGATTGACGGCAATGGTGGCGGGAAAGGGATTTTTCCGAGAATACCCTGAAGCTGATTCCGTGGACATGGTAGGTGAC
>DATLIT010000201.1:0-5488 GCA_035539295.1 Terrimicrobiaceae bacterium
TCTCATGGCTGTGATTGTCTGGTTCGTCGGTAAGCCCGAGAGCGAATCCGACTCGACAATGATTGGATACGTCAAACCTGGTGGCCCCGCCGAAACTGCTGGACTTCGGGTCGGCGACCGAATCCTGATGGTCGACGGTCACCGCGTGAATCGGTTCTTTGGGGGCACCGATGGGGTGAAATGGAGGGTGATCAGAAGCGAGGGCGACACGATTCCTTTTCAGGTCGAACGAAACGGCGAGGTATTGACGATAAACTCGGGATGGTCAAAGCCCACGACAGCAAGCTGGAGACGTCCCGCCCTGCGCGAAGTGCAGATCGGCCCCCGCGTGCTGCCCGGAGTGGGCTTCGTGCTGCGAGGGTCAATCGCCGATAAGGCGGGTCTGCGGCCGAACGACCTGATCGTTGCCGTCGATGGAAAGCCGATCTTCAATCTCGATGAAATCGTTCCTTTTCTAAAGGAAAACGCTGGCGGCAAGGTGACCTTCACGGTGGAACGTGGCGATCAGACGCTTCCGATCGAGCTGCCGGTTCCGCCGGCGAGCGAAGCCAACCCCAATGCCCCGATGGACCTTGGCATCGATTGGGGCCGCGTGGTTTTCAACCATCCCTCCCCCTGGTCACAAGTCAAGGATGCGGCGACCAGCATCTTTCGCATGGTCGGCGCACTGCTCTCGCCGAAATCGGACGTGAAAGCCGCACATTTCAGCGGCCCGGTGGGGATCATGCGGCTGTATTACCAGGTCTTTGAGACAAACTATGGCTGGCAGCTTGCGCTGTCCCTGAGCGTGCTCATCAACGTCAACCTTGCCATTCTCAATCTCTTGCCTTTTCCTGTTCTTGATGGCGGACATATCGTGCTCGCCATCATCGAGGGGATCAGGCGCAAGCCAATTAATGTTCACGTCCTTGAGGCGGTTCAGACGGCTTGTGCGGTGCTGCTCATCGGCTTCATGCTCTATGTGACCTTCTTTGACGTTGGCGACATGTTTGTCACTGGGCAAAAGGAGGTGACCGAACAAGCCAAGTGAGCCTCCGTTATTGTCGCAGTCCTTACACGTATTCGCGGCGCCAAGCGCGTGAAGTCCGCATAGGCAACGTGGCGCTCGGCGGGACGCAGCCGATCCGCGTCCAGTCGATGCTGACGTGCGATACGATGGATACGAAGAAGTGCGTCCGCCAATCGCTAGAACTAGTGGCGGTCGGTTGTGAAATCGTCAGAATCACCGCGCCGACCGTCAAAGATGCTGCCAATCTTCAAAATATCGCCAGCGCTCTCCGCGCGCGCAGCTGCGATGTCCCGCTGGTCGCAGACATCCACTTCAAGCCTGAAGCGGCCATGGAAGCAGCGAAATGGGTAGAAAAGGTGCGCATCAATCCAGGCAACTACGCGGACAAGAAGAAGTTCGCTCTGCGCGAATACACGGACACGGAATACCAGGCGGAACTTGCCCGCCTTCGGGAAAAGTTTTCTCCTCTCGTCGAGTTCTGCAAAGAACACGGCATTGCGATGCGAATCGGCACGAACCACGGAAGCCTGAGCGACCGCATCATGAATCGCTACGGCGACACTCCGCTTGGGATGGTGGAAAGCGCTCTCGAGTTTGCACGAATCGCCCGCGATCTCGGCTATCACGACTTCGTTTTTTCCATGAAGGCAAGCAATCCCAAGATCATGATCGAGGCTTACCGGCTGCTTGTGGCGCGTCTGGAGGCGGAGGGGACCGATTGGAACTACCCGATTCATCTTGGCGTAACTGAGGCAGGCGATGGAGAGGACGGCCGCATTAAGAGCGCCATAGGCATTGGAAGCCTGCTCTCGGACGGGATTGGGGACACGATTCGCGTTTCGCTCACGGAGGACAGCACCCACGAAATCCCCGTGGCGCGCGCACTTGTCGAGGCAGTTGCCGGAAACCGAAGCACATCGCCTGCAGTGGGGATTTTTGTCGACACCCACTACCGGTACGATCCCTTTTCGTATCAACGTCGGCCCTCGGCCACCATTGACATCAACGGCGTCAAGCTGGGAGGTGAAGAGCTCGTCCGCGTGGTCGTCCGCCAGAGCACGCACGACAAGCTCGCCCACAAGCTTGACCGCCTCGGCGACTATCAACCCGAGATCATTTACGAGAAGGCAGACATCCGCGAACTCGATCCCCGCAACCATAGCGAAATCGACGCGGTGAACCGCGAAACTCGTGATCTGCTCGTGACCGTGCGAGATGGCCTCGATCTTCCCGTTATCACGGCGTTCCGGATGCTGGCCGCACGACTCGAGCCGCGGCATTCCATCCTCCTCAAGGATACCCTTTCGCCGACCGTCTCCGATTTTCTCCCCATTTTGCTAAGTGCGGCCACGAACATCGGCGCGTTGCTCTGCGACGGCATCGGCGATGCCATTCTCGTGCAGGGCGACATGATGAAAGAGCGCACCTTGCGGGAAGCTGCCCTCGGACCCGGGCAATCGCTTCGGCTCGCCTACAACATCCTTCAAGCCGCCGGGACAAGAGTCTTCAAGACCGACTACGTCGCTTGCCCAAGCTGTGGAAGAACACTCTTCGACTTGCAAACTACGACCGCGCGCATTAAGGCGGCTACCTCACATCTCAAGGGCGTCAAGATCGCCATCATGGGATGTATCGTGAACGGACCAGGAGAAATGGCTGATGCGGATTTCGGATATGTGGGCGGAGCTCCAGGCAAGGTCAACCTTTATGTCGGGAAGACTCCCGTAAGATCTAATATTCCCGAAAGCCAAGCCGTCGATCGGCTTATAGATCTGATTCGCGAACATGGAAAGTGGACAGAGCCGCGTGAGGAAGTCGCGGCGATTGTGTGACGCAGGGACTCTCCTTAGACTGAAAATCGAAAGCCAGCGAGATGGAAACTATTGGCAAGCTTTTGGTCATCGTCGGCGTAACGATGACGATCGTCGGGGCCGCGCTCTGGGCCGGCTTCGGCCGCGGCTGGCTTGGCCGCCTGCCCGGCGACATCCATGTCGAACGGGAGGGTTTTGGATTCTACTTTCCGATTGTCACCTGCATCATTCTCAGCATTGTGCTCACGTTGCTGCTTAACATTTTCCGTCGCTAAAGATTTTCCTCGCGGTAATGAGCTTAGAGTGGTTTCCTTTGCCGTCATGAAAACGCTTGCGACTACCCTTTGCGCCGCCGTCTTAATGATTTCTTTCAGCTCGTGCACATGGCTCAAGGAAAAGTATGCCAAAAATGAGAGCGCAACGGTCGCCTACCTTTCGGAAAAGAAGACCTCCCCACCTAAGATGAACATCGAAGGCTTGTGGTATTCGCCTCAGTGGGGTGCCGTCGTCTTCAACCAGGAACCTGGCGGCAAGTTGACCGGAGCCTTCCAAGATTACTACTCCGTCAGTGGCGTAGTTAGCGGCAAGCAAGCGTTTATTGCCCTGACGGACGATGACTGGGTCGAGTACACGGTCGAGCTTCGCCGCGAGAGCAGGGAGGAACTGAGGGGCTTCTATTCCCCAAGTGTTCCGTTCCAGGATAAGGATGCGCACGAACTGGTGCTCAAGCGTATTGGAGATTGACCTTGAAGGGCGGCCTGCTCGTCGTTCTGGCGGTCGCCGTGTCGCTCTCCGGGTGTCAAAGCATCCGGAATTTCTCGCAGGAAAGATACGCCCGGAACAACGAATCCGGGCGAGCCTGGCTTTCTGATCAGATTCTCCCCGCTGAGATCAACATCTCGGGCTCGTGGAGATCGCGTGATTGGGGAGATTCGTTCTTTTCGCAGACGGATCGAGCAGTCCGGGGTAACCTCGGGAATTATCCGGTGGAGGGGGTGGTCAGCGGTTCAAAGGCCTACTTGCTAGCGAGTTCCGGAGGCGGATGGTTCCATTACAGCGTCGTTCTGGAAATGCCGGTGTCAAACGTCCTGCTGGGCTATTATTCACGCTCGATCCCGTATCGATCAAGCAATCGTCGAGACATTCGTCTCGACAGGACCGGTCTGCCTCCGCCCGGTCCAAGCTAACGTAAGCGCGCCAACAGCCCGGTAATATAAGGGAGGAGCTGTTTCTTTCGCGAAACGACACCATCCAATCGCCAGCCGAATTCGCCAGCTTCCGGGTAGTCGATCAGACGCGTGAAGGATGGATCACCTCGGACGAGGAGAATCGAGTTTTGCGTGTTGATGTCGGTGATCAGCAAGGCGGTGAAGAGGTAACCTTTTTCGGCGCGATGCGCTTCCAGCGCCTCGAGCAACGCCTCTCGCTTGGCCTCAAATGGAGCAAAGCTAAGTTCTTCAATCTGCGCGACACTGTAGCGATGTGAGCCGTGCTCGTATTCCTTGGAATCTGCCGTGACCGCCTCGTTCGGACTCATCGTCAGCAGGGGCGAGCCAACGGAAAAGATCTCCGCGGCCAGATCGGCAGGATTGATCCCGCTCGCCTTCGCCAGATCCGCCATCAACGCGCGGTCGACCTCGGTCGTCGTAGGCGAAGTGAGATTAAGCGTGTCCGATATCATGCCGCACATCAGCAGTCCGGCGAGATTTTTGGACATCGGAACCTCGCTCTGCTGGAAGAGCGTTCCAACGATCGTCGAGGTGGAACCCACGGGTCGATTAAGGAAGAGAATCGGCGACTCGGTTGGAGGGGCGCCGATACGGTGATGGTCGAGGATTTCGGCGATCGGGACCCGGTCAGCGCCGTCAACCGCTTGCGTGAGTTCATTATGATCGACCAGAATCAGCTGACGCGGGATCGGTTTGAGGAAGTCGCCCTTAGCGAGAATTCCCCGAAGATGGCGGTGCTGATCAAGCACTGGGAAGACGAATTGGGAGGTAGTGGCCAAATCCCTTTCCGCCTCTTCCAGCGGGGTTTCGGGGGAGACAGAGATGAAGGTGTCGTCCAGCATTTCACCCGAGCGCACCGCGCTGCGCGCGAGGAGCACGGTTGTCGCGGTATCGTGCGGCGAGCTGATGATCACCGTCCCCTTATTCTCGGCCTGGCGGATAATATCCTCTTCGACCTTCAGTCCGCCCGTGACGATGATCGCATGGACGTTTTGCTCAATGGCAAGTTTCTGCACATCGTGACGATCGCCGACAATGAGCACGGCCTTTTTATGATCCAGATTGCCCAGCCGGCGCCGGAACGAGTCAACGTGCATTGCGGCTACGATGAGAATGAAGTGACGGATGTCGCTTTCGGGCGTTCCCGCCAAGAGTGCGCCGCCGACGGTCTCGATCAGCTCCTTCAGAGCAGCACGGACTTCGCGGTGAAGACGAATCTGATCGCGGGGTGGGAACAGGTACTGGCCAATCTTAAGGGTGGAAACAAGCCCGACGCAGCATTGGTTCTTGTCTACTACGGGCAGACCGCGGAGGTCCTTCTGGCTGATCCGGGTGAAGGCCTCGTAGACTGGCTCTTCAGGCCCGATGCTCACAACCTGCGAGTTCATGACATCTTCGATGCGCGGCCGGACACTGGTGACGAACCAGGGTGCTTCAAA
>DATLIT010000202.1:0-3714 GCA_035539295.1 Terrimicrobiaceae bacterium
GTTGTATTGCTGGTAAAATTCCCGAGTCACGTCGTAGGAGACGTTCAGAATATTGGAAGGGGCGGCTACCGCAGAAACCGCCAGTACGAGGCTAAGCAACCAATACCTCATGTGCCCTTCTCAATCGGCACACGCACGGAGTTTCCCCACTCCGTCCAAGAGCCGTCATAGTTCTTCACCGCCGGAAATCCCAGGAGGTAGGTAAGCACAAACCAGGTATGGCTCGAGCGCTCGCCAATCCGGCAATAAACGATCGTCTCGTCGGCGGGATTTATGCCCAAATTCTCAATGTAAATTTTACGCAGTTCATCGGCCGACTTGAAAGTGCCGTCATCGTTGGCGGCGGTCTTCCAGGGAATGCTGCGCGCGCCCGGGATATGTCCGCCGCGCAGCACACCCTCCTGCGGATACTCGGGCATGTGAGTGACCTCCCCTTTGAACTCGCCCGATGAGCGGACGTCGATGAGGGGCTTCGGCGCTTGGCTCTGCGCCAGCGCATCTTCTTTGAAAGCGCGGATCTTGTAATCCAGCCGCGCCGCGGGCACCGGGTAGACACTCTCTGCAAACTTCGGAATTTCGCGCGTATAAGGGCGACCTTCAGCCTCCCATTTTGAGCGGCCGCCGTTGAGCAGCTTGACCTTTTCGTGCCCGAAAAGTCGAAAAACCCAGAGCGCGTAGGCTGCCCACCAGTTGGCTTTGTCGCCGTAGAAAATCACAGTTGTGTCGGGCGAAATGCCGTGGCGTGAAGCCAGTTTGGCAAAGGCATCCGGGCTAATATAATCCCGTTGCACAGGGTCATTCAGATCCGCGCGCCAATCGATATGGACCGCATTCGTGATGTGACCGGTCCCATAGAGGAGAATATCTTCGTTGCTTTCCACGATCCGAATGTCGGGATCATTGAGGTGCTCGGCGAGCCAGGAGGTCTCGACCAGACTGTCGGGAGTTGCGTAGGCGCTCATAGGATTCCTAAGTTTAAGTTTAAGCTAAGGTTTAGAACACTAAGCTTTAGCTGTGTTCAGAGGATAGCGTAGCTGCTACTTGTTGGCGGGGGCTCCGCTGTAGATTTGGTCGAAGGAGCCTCCGTCGACAAAGTGCTCCTTGGTGGCCTTGGTCCAACCCCCAAAGACGTCATTGATCGTGAAAAGCTCGAGCTTTGGATATTGGCTCGCATTTTTGGCCAGGATGTCGTTGTTGCTTGGACGAAAGAAATGCTTGGCGGCGATTTCCTGTCCGGTGTCGCTATAAAGGAAAGTCAAGTACTCCGTGGCCACTTCACGCGTGCCGCGCTTGTTGACGATCTTGTCAACGACCGCGACGGTGGGTTCAGCGAGGATGCTGATCGAGGGCACGACGATTTCAAACTCGTCGCCACGGAGTTTCTTGACCAACAACAACTCGTTTTCCCAGTTGATGAGAACGTCCCCCAAACCGCGCTCTACAAAAGTAGTCGTCGCACCGCGTGCGCCGGAATCCAGCACGGGCACATGCTTGAACAGCTCAGTGATGAACTGCTTCGCTTTTTCTTGAGAACCATATTTTTTCAAAGCAAACCCCCAGCCGGCCAGATAGTTCCAGCGGGCCGCTCCCGAAGTCTTCGGATTGGGCGTGATCACTTCGACACCTGGCTTGATCAAATCTTCCCAATCCTTAATCCCCTTGGGATTGCCCTTGCGCACCAGGAACGACAGGGTCGACTGATACGGAGCGCTATTGTGCGGCAACCGTTCCTGCCAGTCTTGCGGCACCAATTTGCCGTTTTCATAAAGCGCATCAATATCCGCCGCCAAGGCCAAGGTCACCACGTCGGCCTGCAAACCGTCGATGACTGCCCGCGCCTGCTTGCTCGAGCCGCCATGGGATTGGTTGACCGTAACCGTATCCCCAGTCTTCTCCTTCCAGTATTTCGCAAACGCCTCGTTGTAGTCGGCGTAAAACTCGCGCGTCGGATCATACGACACATTCAGCAAGGTGATCTCTCCAGCCTGCAACACCCCCACAAACACCACCGACAGCAACACGAGCAGTTTCATCCGCGCCACCATATAAGCCGACCTGAAGGGGTCAACTAGAAAAAACGACCAATATTGTCGTTATTCATCGAAAGACCCTCATTCCGAGGCGTCGTTGGAGCGAACTGTGTCCCAACAGTCGAAGGCTTCCTCGCGCGGCGGGGGACCCGCCGATGCAGCATCTACTGCATCAACAAGGCTTTGAACTAGAACTGTTTAATTAAACGTTCCGAGACCCCAGCGGCGGCGGAGGAAATTTTCCCAGGGGGAGAAGAGGATGCGGTCGGCAAGCAGGCCGATGACGACGATGACGATCATGATGGCGACGACCTGGTCCATGGCATGAAGTTCGCGCCCGTAGTGGAGGAGTTGACCCAGGCCGAAGCCAGTGAGGATGGTCACGAAGATTTCCGCGGCCATGAGCGATCGCCAGGCGAAGGCCCATCCTTGCTTCATGCCGCCGACAAGGTAAGGCAGCGAGGCGGGCAAGATGACCTTGACCCACGTATGCAGGCCTTTGGAGCCCATGGTTCTCGCCGCGCGCAGATACGTGGGCGGCATCGTGCGGACTCCATTTTCGGTCGCGATGATGACCGACCAGAGAGTTCCCATCACCACGATGAAAAGCATGGCCGTCTCTGTTTGGCCGAACCAGAGCAGAGCCAGCGGGACCCAACAGACGCTGGGCAGAGTCTGAACTCCAAGAGCCAGCAGGCCAATCGTATCCTGAAAGAGCTTCAAGCGAGCTGTGAGCAGCCCAAGAGGAACGCCGAAGAGAATTCCGATGAGATAGCCGACGATGAGACGGCGCATCGTGACGAACGTGGCCGTCCAAAGCGTGCCATCCTGGGCGGCCTGCCACAGATACTCACCGACGAAGAGGGGCGAGGGCAGAAGAACGGGCGAATACCAACCGGTGCGGGAAAGCGCCTCCCAGAGCACGATGAGCAAGGCAAAGAATAGCATCGAGGTGGCGGCACGTTTCACTCGGCCACCTCCTCTCCCGCGGTGAAGCCCTTGAGAGCGGCGGTGATTTCGCTGGAATACTGGGCCAACTCGACGCTGTTGATGTCTCGCGGCCGGTCCAGCAAAACTTCGAACTGCTGACGGATGCGCCCGGGATTTGGGGAGAAGAGCACGACGCGATCTCCCAGGCAGGCGGCTTCACGCACGTTATGGGTAACGAAGATGATCGTCTTACGGCGCGCTTCCCAGATGCGCTGGATGTCTCCATAGAGCTGTTCGCGGGTGAGCGCATCCAGTGCGCCGAAGGGCTCATCCATCAGCAGAACGCGTGGATTCGGCGCCAGAGCGCGGGCCAGGGCGACGCGTTGTTTCATGCCGCCGGAAAGCTCATGAATATTAGAACGGGTGAAGCGCTGAAGGCCCACGAGCTTGAGATAGTAGGTGGCGACTTCGAGACGTTCCTGGGAATTCAATCCCGGTTTTAGATTGAGCCCGAAGAGGACGTTTCCCATGACGTCGAGCCAGGGGAAGAGCGCGTGCTCCTGAAACATCATCATACGGTCGCGCCCCGGCTCAACAATCGGCGCTCCGCTCGCCAGGACCCTGCCGCTATCCGGTTTCTCGAGACCCGCGATGATGTTGAGCAGGGTCGATTTGCCGCATCCGCTTTGGCCAACCAAACAGACGAACTCACCCTCCGAGACGCGCAGGCTGATATTCTCGAGCGCCGCCAGGG
>DATLIT010000203.1:0-5308 GCA_035539295.1 Terrimicrobiaceae bacterium
CAATTCTGCGGCCGGGTCTTGTGCCTGGCTGTCAACGTAATGATGAGCGCCGAGTTGACGGGCCAAGGCTTCTTTGTCTTGTCCGCGTGCGATCCCGACTGTCTTGAAGCCCATTTGCGCGGCGTATTGGACGCCGAGATGGCCGAGGCCGCCAAGCCCCTGCACGGCTACGACATCCCCGGCCCGCGCGCCACTGTTCCTCAGCGCATTGTAGGTTGTGATGCCGGCACACATCAGCGGTGCCGCTGCCACTGGATCCAGATCCTCGGGCACCGCTGCCACCCCGATCGCTGGAGCGACCATGTATTCCGCATATCCGCCGTCAAAAGAAAGGCCCGTGGTGAGAAGTTGCACCTTGCACCCAAAGAAATCACCACTCCGACATGCATCGCAATGTCCACAGTGGCCGGCGTGCCAGCCGACGCCTACGCGTTGTCCTTGCTTCCATGCCGAGACACCGTCTCCGAGCGCATCAATTACACCGACCACCTCGTGCCCGGGCACTCTCGGGTATTGCAAACCGGACACGTGACCGTCCTTCACCATGACATCACTGTGACAGATCCCGCACGCTTGGACTCGAATTCTCACCCAGCCGGCGCCGGGTTCCGGAATTTCACGCTCTACGATTTCAAAGGGTTCGCCCGGACGGGCAACCTGTGCAGCACGCATCTTTGGCATAAATAGTTTTGGTTGGAGGTGAAGATTCGCTCTTGGATATCGGCATCCTCGAACAGTCAGGAGCAGCCAATTAAGCGTATCCGCCGAAGACGGGATGCGCCAAGCACAAACTATGGCCGAAAGGGTGAAGCGAGGCAGCCCGCGCAAGTAAAGTGATCGACTCAGACGCCTTGGCTCGGGTTGACAGCAGCGAATGATGCCGTCGTGCACTGTTCAAGAAGCGCGGTTGGCTTTGAAGCGCTCGCTTCTTAAGATTGAAAAGAACTGGCGATCTCTGGGACAATGTCTCCTTGACCATGAATAACGACTTCTCCCCACGCGCTAAAGAGTTGGTTTCTCGGATGACCCTTGACGAGAAGGCGATTTTGCTCAGCGGGAATGGATGGTGGGCAACACACCCGATCGATCGACTGGGAGTTCCCTCCATTTCTCTTACGGACGGTCCGCATGGAGTTCGCAAGGGCCAAGGCGCAGGCCTGTCGACGAGCGTTCCCGCCACCTGCTTTCCGACCGCGTCTGCGCTTGCCTGCTCCTGGGACACGAATCTGCTTCGTGAAGTGGGCATCGCCTTGGGCGAGGAAAGCCAGGCCATCGATGTCCAAATCCTCCTTGGTCCCGGAATCAATATGAAGCGCTCCCCGCTGGGCGGGCGCAACTTTGAGTATTTCTCAGAGGATCCGGTGCTCGCCGGCCGGCTCGCCGCCGCGTACATCGATGGGGTGCAAAGCCAGGGTGTCGGTACTTCTCTGAAGCATTACGCTGTCAACAATCAGGAGTTCGAACGCATGGCTACCAGCTCGAATGTGGACGAGCGCACTTTGCACGAGATCTATCTGCCCGCCTTTGAGATTGCCGTGAGCGAAGGCAAGCCCTGGACAGTGATGAGCTCCTACAATCTTGTGAACGGAATCTATGCCTCGGAGCATGAGGAACTGCTCCGAGATATTTTGCGCAAGAAGTGGGGCTTTGCGGGTTTCGTTGTGTCCGACTGGGGCGGCATCAATGACCGCGTGGCTGGTCTCAAAGCCGGCACCAACCTGGAAATGCCGGGCAGCGGTCGCTACAACACCAACAAGGTCATGCAAGCGGTCGAGAGCGGCGAACTTTCGGCCGACCAACTCGATGAATCGGCAACAGAGGTCCTGGCCGTCATCTTAAGGGCACATGCTGGTCACAAGGCGGGCGTACGTCTGGACGCGGACGGTCACCACGCGTTGGCCCGGAAGGCCGCCAGCGAGAGCATGGTGCTCCTCAAGAATGTCGATCGCCTTTTGCCGTTGAACATAAGCGAGCTCAAGCGAATCGCCATCATCGGTGCCTTCGCGAAGCTCCCGCGCTATCAGGGTTCCGGCAGCTCCCAAGTCAATCCCACAAGGGTTTCGAACGCTTACGACGAGCTCGTCAAGATCGTCGGTGACGAGCAAAAGCTTATCTATGCAGTGGGATACGACAGTGAGGGCGAAGTCACAGAACGCCATCTCGACGACGCCCGCAAGGCGGCGGTGAGAGCCGAGATTGCGATCGTTTTCGCAGGCCTGCCCGATAGCTACGAGTCGGAAGGTTTCGACCGCGCTTCGCTCGACATGCCTCTTGGTCACAAGCAGCTCATCGAAGCTGTCGCCAGTGTGCAACCGAACGTCGCTGTCGTCCTGATGAACGGATCGGCGGTGACCATGCCGTGGGCGGGCAAAGTGAAAGCGATCCTCGAGGCTTGGCTCGGCGGCCAGGCAGGCGGAGGCGCTATCGCAGATGTTCTCACAGGGGTGGTAAACCCGTCGGGAAAACTTGCCGAAACTTTCCCAAACAGCATCTACGATACTCCGACGTTCCCTTATTTCCCCGCGAGAAATAGACAGGCGAATTACGGCGAAGGCATCTTCATCGGGTATCGCTACTACGACACGAAAAATCTCCAGCCGCTCTTTCCGTTTGGCTTTGGGCTAAGTTACACGACCTTCTCGTATTCCAAAATCAAGGCGGCCGCCACCTCAGTTAAGGACACCGACGATCTTAGCGTGGAGGTTTTGGTAAAAAACACGGGCGCTGTGGCGGGTCAGGAAGTCGTTCAATTGTACCTTCGTGAGCAGCATCCCTTAGTTCTTCGTCCCGAGAAAGAACTAAGGGCCTTCCAGAAAGTAGCGTTGTCCCCCGGAGAAGAGAAGACGTTGACTTTTCGACTAAGCAAGCGCGATTTTGCCTACTACGACACCGCGCTGCGTACGTGGGCTGTCCATTCGGGCAAATTCGATATTCTTGTCGGTGGCTCGTCCCATGATCTGCCTCTCAAGGCAACCGTTGAGGTGCAAGCAACGGATATTAGATATCCAAAGCTAACGAGGACTTCCATGCTCAAGGACTTCCAGAATCATCCAAAAGGTCAGGCGTTTTACGGAGAGCTCTTGGAGGCAACTGGCATGCAAATCCCTTCACTGGACGCGGGCGTCTCCGCGGAAGCAGCCGCGGAAAAGAAAAAGGCCAGAATGGCCGTGATGGCATTTTTAGATGAAATGATCGTGAACAAGATACCGGCATTCTCGGAGGGAAGATTCACCGACGAGCGACTCGCTCAAATTCTTCGAGAAGTAGAATAGCCTTTCCGAGGTGTGTCTCAACCGAGAACCTCCCAGACGATAGAAGTTGCGGGCGGCCGGTCATCACCGAACTCAACAGCGATCCGTGCTCACCAGCCCACGCTGCGAAATGGCCCACGTGATTCAGTCCAGCTGAGCTAAACGCCGGAACTGCAACCACACCAAAATCGTGGAGTCAGATCGCGCAGCTGACTTGATCTTGGCTGCCGAACAAGCCCATAATCCGCTCGCGTCCAGCCAGACTCGTAAGAGCCCGTTGTTTGTTGGTTGTCTAGTTGTTGCGAGCGCCGATGCCGCCACAACAAGATTGGCAACAAACTTAACGAACATTCTGACCCGTGCAGATGACAGCTCGAGGCAAGGTATGAACACGCTACTCGTTTATATGGTAAATCCTCAGCATATCCAGCACGCAAACGCGTTTATCCTGGCTAGCAACGGTCGCGAGCTCTCGCCCGACTCAGGCTGGTGGCGAATTGAAACCGAGCTCTCCTTTAAACACGCTTTTCTTCAGCTCTGGTATTGGGTGGGCGATCAGGGATTCTTGCGCATCGTCGAGCTGGGCGGAAAAAGACAATCGTTCGCCTTTCCATCATACAAGCGATCCGAGCTATTCAAATCCGAAGGCATCCTGGAGAAGCTTTCCAGTTATGGCAGAAAGCTGGAGGATTTGTAGATTTGCGTGAGTCAATTGGTATCAGACTCGCATGTCGACTCGGCGCAACCTCGATCACCTGCTAAGCAAAGTGGGTTGATGAGCTTGGTCTTCGCAGAGATTGCGTTATCCCGGCAGTCTTCGTGTACATCAATTCGGAACGATCTCCTTCATTGCGGCAGTCGCCTTGGCTGACAATGGTCCCATCCCTCTTGCCCTTGTGTACCACATCCCTTTTTCCGTCGCGGGACAATAAAGGACTTCGATTCCATCGTTTGTGGTGGCATGGTAGCACGTGTCGCTGGACTGCTGCTCGATGAAAGCGAAAAACTTCTCCCTCCAGGGGTGCTCGGGGTAGGGAAACAGCTTTTCTCCGAGCGCTTTCAAGTCATCAATGCTTATCGTCTCGATGTTTTGCTGGATCGCTTTGCGTCGATCCTCGTTGATTTGTTCAATATCAAGATTCTCGGGTTCCATGCTGGTAAATTGATTCCGCGTCTGAGCAACAGACCAGCAAAATCGTCTTGCCACCTTGAAGCAGAGGTGTTGCGCAACCGCGTATTTGCAGGCTGCTCGCCCGTGCAACACAGCCACCGGCGAGATCGCCTAGCTCAAACCATAAAGTCGGCTTGATTGTTACAGCTGCGCGGCGCAGAAATGAGCTTTTCAGCCAGTTGTGGAACGATTCCGCGAGATTATCGAGTTTGTTGGCACTGCGGTCGATACCGCCGGGGTGTCGGTCATGGTCATTGGAGCAATTATCACAGCGGCCCGTTTTCTCCTGAAAAGCCAGGCCGACGCCTTGAATGCCTATCGCGTCTGTCGCCAGATTTAGGACGAGCAATCCTCCTGGGGCTCGAATTCCTTGTGGCGGGGGACATTATTCGGACTGTGGTTGTCCATCTCACTCTCGACAACCTCATCGTGCTTGCCATTATCGTCGTGATTCGCACCCTTCTCAGCGTGACTCTCCAATTAGAATTTGAGGGTCACTGGCCCTGGCAGCACCCGGGCGTCTCCAACACGAAAAGTCGAGCGAATAAAGAAGGAGGAGGAGGGTCGAGGGGCGCTCTAACTTGTGGTGCGGGAGTTGAGCTTGCTGCGCTGGCTGGATCCTAAGCGGCAATGAAAAGGAGCCGAGGCGCCCCGCTACCGCCAACGTGTTCTCGCCCCCAGCCTAATCGCAGTTTCTTTGAAATTGCATCGGCAGTTCCCGAGTTTACCCTAACCCGACGCGGCGCAATGCAACCGCCCCGCTCCGCGATGAACCTTTGAAGAGCTGTGGACCGATGAACGCAAAACCGCCAAGCAGTTTTCGTCACGTTTTCATTCCCGGAAAGTCGCGTCGAACTCTGCTCCTGCTGCACGGAACGGGTGGCAA
>DATLIT010000204.1:0-2872 GCA_035539295.1 Terrimicrobiaceae bacterium
GCCGTTGGCGCGCAGTGTCGTCGACGCTTTCGACCGTGAACATGACGCTCCGGAGGCCCAGCGTGTTTGGCGGTGCGATCGCGGGCTCGATCTCGACCAGTCTTGGATTGCGAAACTTCGTCAGCTCGAGCCGCCCGTGCCCATCCGGCGTCTTCATCATGACGATGTCGACTTTGACGCCTTCGATACCGTTGACGCGGTCCACCCACGGGCCCTCGATCGGCATCTCGCCTTCGAGCGTCATGCCGAGCGCGGTGAAAAAAGCGATGGCGGCTGCAAGGTCGTCGACGACGACGCTGACGTGGTCCAATCTCTTGATCGTCATGTCCCTAGGTATAGCAGAGACCGTGCGCGGCGGTCCAGGCCGACCGTTCTCGCGAGTTGGACGTGGTTAGCCGAGGAAACGCAGGGAGATGAGGGCGCAGCCAAGCTGCAAGAAGGCCAGATGGATGTCAGCCCCGCGATGCGATGATGTGGATACTGTAGCGCTTCGACATGGCGCGACGTCTAGCAGCGCGCGCGATCTCCGGCAAGCATTCGGAGTCGCGCCGAGTCCGAAACCACCCACCACGACGAGGCAGCGCGCAAGGCGAGACGCTTCGTCCGTGAAGGGGAGCGTCTGCGTCAAATCCTTAGATCGTCTGCAATTCAGGTTTATGGTTCGCTGGGTACTCCGTAGAGACTGATAAGCTTTAAGAGCACCCCATTCGTCCATCCGAATCCATCTTGTCCCGGGTATTCACCGCCGCCGGCGAGCTTCCCAATATCCTGGACATCGTATTTTTCCATTAACTTGCCGGTGTCTTTAAACACTTTCACGTTCAAGCGAATCCAGCGTTCGGCAATGTCCCTGGCGAGAGCCTCCTGGCCGTAATTCCGCAAGCCTTGGACAGTGAGCCATTGAAGCGGAGCCCAGCCATTCGGAGCGTCCCACTGCTGCTTGGTCTCTTTGAGAGTGGTTACTACTCCACCCGGCTGGAGGAACTTTTCTTTCAAAACGCTTACTATTCCTTCGACGCGATCCTCGGGCACAATCCGAAAGAATAAGGGAGCTACGCCGGCCAAAGTCATTTCCTTGCTGAGTTCTCCCTTAGTATCGCAGTCGAAATACCAGTTGGCATTAGGCGACCAGCAGAATTGATTGATCGCATTCTTTCTCCGCTCGGCGGCTTCCTCAAACTTCTTCGCCACCGCCAAGTCATTCTTTGACGCGTCGCCGCGGACCCTGAACGCCTTGGCGAGCGTGGTTTCCAGATGATACAGGAGACCGTTGAGATCCACGGGGATTAGTTCCGTGGTATTGATCGTGGTAATATTTTGGCCATCCGCGAACCAGCGGCTGCTGAAATCCCAGCCGCTCTCTGCCGCTGAGCGAAGGTCCCGGTAGATTGTTTTCGGATCTTCGGTCGAAGCCTCACTCGTCTCCACATCTTGCCGATACGATTCCGGCCGTGGCGTATCCAGTTGATCGTAATACCTGTTCAAATCACTGCCATCCGGCATCTTGACCAGATGTTTCGTAGGAGCAGTCTCATCCATCCAGTAGTTGTACTCCTTTTGCAGCGCCGGAAGATACTCCACAAATACGCCGTTCCCCTTTTCTTCCGCTAATAGGTCCACCATTAGCGAGAAGAACGGCGGCTGGGAGCGGCTTAGGTAATAAGATCGATTGCCATTAGGAATGAATCCATAGCGATCGATGAGAGAAGCGAAATTCTTTACCATGTTCTCGATCATCTCAATTTGGTTACTTTCTCTTAGCCCCAACATCGTGAAGTAAGAGTCCCAATAATAGATCTCACCGAAGCGGCCGCCGGGCACGATGTATGGGTAGGGTAGTGGGAGCAGCGAACTCCCTTCCACTGCCTTGGTAGGTTCTCTGCGCAACACCGCCCAAAGTCTGTTGATATGGGTAACTATATCGTCGGGGTTGGGAGGAGGCGTGAAATTTGCCGCGACAAACGCTTTCAGGGCGAAGTTGGGTTCCTTTACAAGGCGCTCATAGTCGGCCATGATTTCCGACGGTTTGCGAATAGGCACACAATCGACAAAGGTCTTCTGATCGGGAAAGACGCCCTGCATTTGCACGTTCTCAAACAATGGACCGTAAATCTTGTCGGGGCTCTGCTGTGCGAAAGCTGTGCCAGTGCCAAAAACAACGAGCAGGAGGTTCAGGATCTTTTTCATAGCGCAACCACTGATTTGCTGTTCGTGAAGGGAAGGAAGTAAACGAAGGAGCGGATTAAACAAAGCTAATCCCAGATGGTCGGGGTGTCAGCAATCGAAATTTCCCCGAATGAATCGCGCGCCGATTGATGCCGCCTGTGTTGGGCGTGCATCGTTTCCGATACCGTGGCAATCTCTTTGGGGCGTCATGATGTCGCTCAAGCGCCACGGCGGTCGACAATCTCAAAAGTCTCGCGATTTAGCCAAACCGGTCAATCCATGTCATCCACCAAGATCTGACCCCATAGGCCGCGCGCGGTCACTTGAGCCGCGGCTCGTCATCCCAGAGGAACTGGTAGCCGCCGGCGTCATCGACAAATACGCGCGCCTCCTGAAGATTGCCGAAGAGTTCGCGGTTGAGGCATTCATCGCGAAGCTTGTCGTGGAAGCTCTCAATATGACCGTTCTCCCAAGGGCTTCCCGGCTTGATGTAGAGCGTCTTGATCGCCTGGGCCTTCAGCCAGTCCTGGATGCAGTAGGCGATAAACTCAGGACCATTGTCGCTGCGCAGGTGTTCGGGCACTCCATAGCGGACTATGGCTGCGGGCAACCTCATCGATACTCCACAGCAAAGGATCGTGAAGGAAGAAAGCTGCGTTTGCGTTCGCATCGTGCCGGCAGAGCCCGAGGTGATCTATGTGCCGCA
>DATLIT010000205.1:0-4516 GCA_035539295.1 Terrimicrobiaceae bacterium
GATCAGCGCCTCGCAGGCGGCGGATCAATGGCGCTCAATCTACGCGGTGCCCGGGCGAATCGACCACCCCAAGGCTATCGGCTCGAACCACTTGATTCAGCAGGGTGCCAAACTGATAACGAGCGCTCAGGATATCCTTGACGATTTTGGACTGCTCTTCCTGGAAAAACCGGAACTTGCGCGTCCGACAGGCGGGCCGAATCTAACCGCCATCGAACGCCGCGTCCACGAATCGATAGGTGATGACGAGACACCGATTGACACAATCATTGCCAAATGCGGGTTGCCAACCCACGAGGTCTCTTCTACCTTGCTCGCCCTTGAGATGCGAAAACTGGTCAAGCAATTGCCCGGTAGCCGTTTTGTGAAAATCCAATAAGATGCCCAAAGCTCTCGTTATTGCTGAAAAGCCGAGTGTCGCGGCTGACCTCGCGCGCTCTCTCGGGAAAGTTCCAAAAAAGAACGATATCTTCGAGAATGATGACTTTGTGATTACCTCGGCCATTGGTCACCTGGTCGAGCTTTGCCTTCCCGGCGAAATGGACAAGAAGCGCGGCAAATGGAGCTTTGCCAATCTTCCGATCATTCCGGATCGCTTCGCCCTCAAACCGATCGAAAAGACTGAAGCGCGCTTCAACTTGATTAAACGCCTACTGAAGCGCGCCGACATTGCCGAGATCATCAACGCCTGCGATGCCGGTCGTGAAGGCGAATTGATCTTTTACTATCTACTGAAACTCGCCGGAAACAAAAAACCCACTCGGCGGCTTTGGCTCCAAAGCATGACACCGGAGGCCATTCGGGACGGATTCGCCAATCTCCGTGAAGAAGCCAAAATGATTCCTCTCGCTGACGCAGCGGTTTGCCGGAGCGAGAGCGACTGGCTGGTTGGGATAAATGGCACCCGTGCGCTGACAGCTTTCAATTCGAAGGGCGGAGGCTTTCAGCTCACGCCGGTCGGACGCGTTCAAACGCCGACGTTGGCGATCCTCGCTGAAAGGGAGATTACGATTCGCGATTTTGTCCCTCGCACCTATTTTGAGGTCTTCGGCGATTTTGATGTTATCGCCGGCAAAGGCACGCCTGCAGCGCCGGAGGCGAGAAGCTATCGGGGTCGCTGGTTTGATGAGAACTTCAAGAAGAACGACCGCGAGGATTCCCGGCCCGAGAGGATTTGGGAGCGCCAGCGTGCGGAGACGATTGCCTCGAAGTGTGCCGGTAAGCCGGGCAGCATCGAAGAGGAAAAGAAACCGACAACTCAGGTCGCGCCGCTCCTCTACGATCTCACCACCTTGCAGCGCGAGGCCAACACGCGTTTTTCTCTCAGTGCGCGCCGCACACTCCAGATCGTGCAAACGCTCTATGAGCGGCACAAGGTCCTGACCTACCCCCGGACCGATTCACGATATCTGCCCGAAGATTACATCGGCAATGCCAAGGCAGTGCTGACAAAGTTCGAAGACCAGGAACTTGCGGGACACGCGCAAACGGCGCTGGCAAAGGGATGGGTGAAACCGAACAAGCGTATTTTCAACGACTCCAAAGTGACCGACCACCACGCCATCATTCCGACGGGGGTCTCAACGAAGAATCTCGATGATCTCGAGATGAAGATCTTCGACATGGTGGCGAGGCGGTTTATCGCAGCCTTCTACCCGCCCGCGCAATTTGAAGTGACCACCCGGATCACCCGCGTCGAAGGAGAAGCGTTCAAGAGCGAAGGCAAGATCATCACTGATGCGGGATGGCTGGCCGTCTATGGGAAGCAGGCTGCCGGCGAAGGTGAGCAGACGCTCTGTAGCGTAGCAGCGGACGAATCCGCTCACACCCGTCACATCGAGATTACTGCGAACCAGACCAAGCCGCCAGCCCGATTTTCGGAAGGCACATTGCTCACAGCAATGGAAGGAGCCGGAAAACTGGTCGACGATGAAGAGCTTCGCGAAGCGATGAGTCAGCGCGGTCTGGGAACGCCCGCCACCCGCGCTCAAATCATCGAGGGGCTGCTTCTTGATGGTTACATCACCCGCCAAGGGCGGGAACTCTTTGTGACGCAAAAGGGTCTCTCGCTCATCAATCTCCTGCATGGCATCGGCGTTCAGGCGCTAACTTCACCGGAGATGACCGGCGAATGGGAATTCAAACTAAAGCAGATGGAACACGGCGCCATGCCACGTCCCGAATTTATGGATGGAATCCGGCGCTTCGCCGCGGACATCGTCGCGAAGGCCAAGAACTTTTCCGGAGATAGCGTTGAAGGCCGGTTCACCGACTTGGAGGCCAAATGTCCAAGGTGTGATCAGACCACATTTAAGGAGTCGTACAAGGCCTACGAATGCAAGGGGTGCGGGTTGATCATCTGGAAGAACATGGCGGGCCGAGAGCTCGAGCGCAATGAGGTACGAACCCTGCTCGAGACCGGGAGCGTGGGTCCCCTCGAAGGATTTCGCAGCAAGCTTGGCCGACCGTTCACTGCGTCGATCAAGATCGAGGGAGAGTTCAAACAGGCCTTCGACTTTGGCGAGGAAGCCGATGGCAATGGGGCGGCCATCGATTTCTCCACTCTTCCGGCGATCGCTCCTTGCCCGGTCTGCAAGTCCGGCACAGTGCACGATACGGGGACTGCGTATCAGTGCAGCAACACGCCAAAGTGCAAATTCCGGATGGGAAAGACCATTTGTCAGCGCGAAGTCCCCCGCGAGCAGGTGCTGAAGCTCATTGAAACGGGGAAGACCGATCTGATCCCGCGTTTCATCTCGAAAAAAGGCAAGCCATTCTCAGCTTTTCTCAAGCTCGACGGCAGCAAGGTTGGCTTCGAATTCGAAGCGCGAAAGCCGGCCGCCAAAAAGGCTGTCTCGAAAACTCGGGCCGCGCCGACTGCGGCCTAGCGCGAACGTTCATTCCGGGCAAATCGGAAATTTGTTAGTTCGAAGTGGCGCTGTGTCCGTAGGCGCCTGGAACAAACGCCTCGACAAAGTCTCGAAGCATCGCAGCGACAACGCGGTTAGTTAATGTCCTTCTCGGCCTTCGCTCTGACTTCCGCCGCGACCTTCAGTCGCAACGCATTCAGCCGAATGAATCCGGTGGCGTCATCCTGATTGTAGGCCTCGGCGGAGTCGGCTTCCATCGTTGCAATTTTTGGATTGTAGAGGCTGACCGGACTCTTTCTTCCCGCCGCAATGATGTTCCCTTTGTAGAGCTTGAGGCGGACCGTGCCGGTCACATTCTTTTGTGATTCGGTGACGAGCGCTTGGAGCGCTTCACGTTCGGGCGCAAACCAGAATCCATTGTAAACGAGGGCGCTGTAGCGCGGGATGAGGCTATCACGCAGATGCATCACCTCACGATCCACCGTCAGAGACTCCATCTGGCGGTGCGCAAAGTGAAGGATCGCACCTCCTGGTGTCTCATAAACGCCACGACTCTTCATGCCGACAAACCGATTTTCCACAATGTCGACACGTCCAACCCCATTGCGTCCGCCAATTAAATTCAACACGCGCATAATCCAAAGAGGACTGAGCTTGTCGCCGCTGCCATTGTAGTTTAGCTGGCTCAAGATTTGTTCGAGTTCAGGGTGGAGAAGCTCCACGCAACTACCCTTCTCAAACAGCAATTCCAAGTATTCCGGGCGGTCCGGCGCCTCTTCGGGTGAGAGACTAAGTTTGTACATGTCGCGCTGCGCGGGCGCGGAGGCATCAAACCACGGATCTTCGAGCATGCCGCTCTCGAAGCTAATATGAAGCAGATTACGGTCCATCGAGTACGGCTTTTTGGCTGAGGCTTCCACGGGAATTTTTCTCTCCTCGCAATAGGCAATCATTTCCGCACGGCCGGGGAACTTGCTGCGAAAGCGGTCATCACGCCACGGGACAATCACCTGGAGACGGGGGGCGAGCGCGGCGACGGTCAATTCGAAGCGGACCTGGTCGTTCCCCTTGCCGGTGGCCCCGTGAGCGACGGCATCTGCGCCCTCGCTTTCGGCGATCTGTACTATGCGCTTGGCGATCAAGGGACGCGCGATGCTCGTCCCCAGCAGATAGTGGCCTTCATAGACCGCTGCTGCCTGCATCATCGGAAAAATAAAGTCACGGGCGAACTCTTCGCAGAGATCGTCGATGAAGCACTTGCTTGCGCCGGTTTGCAGGGCCTTCTTCTCGAGGCCAACGAGCTCTTCTTCCTGACCGATGTTGGCGCAAAAGGCGATGACGTCGGCAGAATATGTTTCCTTCAGCCAGTTCAATATCACGGAGGTATCGAGCCCACCGGAATAAGCGACAACGATCTTCATGGAGGCCGGAGTGTTGCCAATGGTTTCGTCGAAGCAAAGATTTTCCTGAAAGCACTGCTTCAAGCTCGATCCTATCTCTGCTCTACTGGGTCAATCGATGTACGACCTCACACCGGTCGATTGGCTTCTCGCTCTCGCCGCCGCGGTGGGAATCGGCATGGCGAAAGCAGGTTTCGGCGGATTGGGCATGGTCGCGATTCTAATCATGGCGCGAGTGCTTCCCGC
>DATLIT010000206.1:0-5449 GCA_035539295.1 Terrimicrobiaceae bacterium
CTTGCCAGCAGCGGTGGAATTCCGCGCAGACCCAATCGGCTGCCGGATAGACTGTAGAACTCCATCAGCTTTCCCCGTGCTCGATCGTGGCAAGTAATAAGTGAGAATGAAGCTGCTGCACATAGAACTCGGCTCGCTCACGTGTGCCTGACCAGACAATCGAGCGCCCCTTATGATGCACTTCCAGCATGTGCGACTCGGCCTTCTCACGTGAAAATCCGAAGACCTTGCGAAAGATCATGGTGACGTAGACCATCAGGTTCACCGGATCGTTATGCACAACAACATTCCAGGGAATTTCGAGAGAGGACTCGCTGCGTGTGCCGCTTTCAGGAACTTCCTTGACTTTCCCCATCGTTACGCAGCTCGCAAGCCCGAGATTTTCGGCCCGCACTGTGTTGTCAGGCAATCGACAACCATGTTCACCCAAAGGTCCACTCCGCTTCGGGGAAGGCCCGCCTTGGCCTCTAGAAAAATATAGGCACCCGAAATCGCGATCGATGAGAGGTGAAAGATCGCCCCTCGCAATGCACAGAGGGTCGCCAGGTGCCCGGGAGCTTCCCCGGAATCGATCAACGCATGGTAGCGACGCCAAAGTCTCTCTGACGTTGGTGCCGAGTAGCGCGCCATCAGGAGTCGGCCGGCAAGAGAACTCGGCGCCCGACAGCCCTCGGGCAGAGCAGAGTCGATCGCCTGGTCGCAATCTGCCAGAGCTCGCAAATCACCAGCGGCGCAAGCAGAACGCGCCTCGGCGATGCGTGGCCAAAGGATTGTCGCGAACACTCTTTCCTTCCACGGAAGCCACGCCGGGCAGGAGCTTGAATCAGGAGAAAAAGTCAATCCGCGAAGACGATTCCAACCGGGATGGCAAAGGCCGACGGCACGAAGCAATTCCGCGCGTGCATTCGCGGTGTCGAAAGCGCTGGAGCCATTGATCCCCGTCATTGATCTCGCGAACATACCACCCGGCGTGCCATTTTGAAAATCTGTTCCTGCTTGCGGCGCATATCTTTTGCCCCCCGAGCGGTCTGATCGTCCCAACCCGCCAAATGCAGGAGTCCATGGATAAGGCAAAGAGCAGCTTCCTCACTCGGAGTGTTGCCGAAACGAATCGCGTTACTGGCGACGACACCGGCTCCGATGAGAATCTCTCCTTCCGGGAAAGTAATAACATCGGTCGGAGCGGGATCATTGAAGAAGGTCCGATGCACTCTCGCAATCGCCCGGTCACTAACGATTGTCGTCTCGATCTCCTCAAGTCCGCCCAAAGGCGCTCGGCGAAATCGGATCGCTCGCTGGCAAATAGGCAAGGCGCACTCCGTCATCGACCTGACGAAAGTCAGATCGAAGCGGACCCTTCTTTGCCTGTTCTTAAGCACGATCAGAGTCGCCACGATTCGCAAGCCGTTTAGAAGAAAGAGGCGTAATTCCTCTGCGAGAGGGAGTCGGCGTGCCCATCGCGCGCGCAGTTACGCGGCCGATTTTTGTTCGCCGCGGATGGCGGACGCGGGCGAATCTTTTTCCTCCCGCTTTGGGTAAGCGATGCGGGAGTGGAGCATGTTGATGAGCGTGAAGCGGAAGCTTTCCGCAATCTTGCGAATCTCGGCGAGGGTCAAGGGTGCCTCGTCAAGTTGATGCTCAGCAATGCGGACATCGATCAAGCTGTTGATCAGGTCTTCGATGCGTTGCGGAGTTGGTCGTTCCATCGAGCGAGAGGCGCTTTCGACTGCGTCCGCCAGGCTGACAATCGCGGTTTCCTTGGTTTGCGGCCTCGGCCCAGGATAGCGGAAGCTCTCTTCCTTGACTTCCGGGATATCTTCCGGTCGCATCTTCATGATCTTGCCGCCGAGACGCGCGTCACTCTGCTGCTGGAGAGCGCGTTGGTAGAAATAGGAGACCAGCGACGTGCCGTGATGCTGCTGAATGACGTCCACGATCTCAGAATTGAGCTTGTTCTTCAGAGCGAGATCCACTCCTTCCTTTACGTGAGCGATAATGATCAGCGCGCTCATCGTCGGCGTCAGTTCGTTATGCGGGCTTTGACCAGGGCGCATGTTTTCCGTGAAGTACTCAGGCTTCACGAGCTTGCCGATGTCATGGAAATAGGCGCTGACCCGCGTAAGAGTCGGGTTTGCTCCCACCACCTCCGCAGCTTTTTCGGCCAGGTTGGCGACGGCCAGGCAGTGATGGTAGGTGCCGGGCGCCTCCAGGCTGAGACGCTTGAGCAGCGGATGGTTCAGATCCGCCATCTCCAACCATGAGATGTCGGTAGTTATGCGAAAAATATTCTCCAGCACCGGAAGGATCCCGCTGGCCAGAACCGCCGCGCCAAAACCGGTCCCAATCGCGGCAAGGCTCTGCCAACCGATCATTTTCCAATCCGTCTGAGAAGGGTTCTCCCAAACCAAAGGCCCAATTTGACCAAAAGCAGCCGCCAGCACCCACATGGCGATGCCGACGTAGACTCCAGCCCGAATCAGCCTGCTGCGGCGACGCACCTGAATGGTGACATAAACAGCGATGAAGCCGGTAATCAGAGAGATGACCAGGAATATCGGATCAATACGTCCCACCAGCAGCGATCCCCACAAACTCGCGAAAACTGCCGCGTAGAGACCATCGTTCTTGCCAAGTAAGACCGACAGAACAAGCGGGGCAAAGGCATAGGGAACGAGGAGGGGTGCCAGCTGGAGATCGATGTTCCCGGCCGCGGCCTGCGCCAAGATGATCTTTATCGCCGCAAGCTGCACCAGCAAGACCCCAAAGATCAGCGCAATGCGGGAGTTGCCTCCCAGAGTCTTCGGCTGGTTAATCCAGAGCTGGGCAACAGCGGTGACAAAAATAAGAAGACAAAGCAAAAATTTCTTCGCCGGCTCTTCCTGCTGACCGGTAAAGATCAAGGCAGCGAGGCCGCCCACAAATCCACCGAAAATCAGGAGCCGAATGGGCCATGCACATTCGAGAGCTTCGGTAAACTTGCTGTCGGTGACCGTTCGCCGGGTCTTGCCGCAGGCCATGCCTTTGCCAACAAGCCGGCGGCGCTGGAAGAAGTTCCACATAGAGAAACGAGCCTCAACTAATAGCTAGAATCGCTCCTCCTGCAATCCGCGATGTTCTCGATACGCATGAACGATCGCCTGGACCAACCGGTGGCGGACGACATCGGTTTCGTCGAAAAATTGGAACGCTATTCCTTCGACCTTGCTCAACGCCTCGACGGCCTCGATAAGCCCGCTGCGCTTGTTGCGCGGCAGGTCGACCTGGGTGCGATCACCAGTGACAACGCACTTCGAATCATGACCGAGCCGAGTCAAAAACATAAACATCTGCTCGGTAGTCGTATTCTGTGCTTCATCCAGAATAACAAAGGCTTGGCTGAGCGTGCGCCCGCGCATATAGGCGAGCGGAGCGACCTCAATAACTCCACGATCCATGTACTTCTGAATCTCCTCTA
Organism: Terrimicrobiaceae bacterium; assembly: GCA_035539295.1. Lineage (GTDB taxonomy): Bacteria > Verrucomicrobiota > Verrucomicrobiia > Chthoniobacterales > Terrimicrobiaceae > DASTFP01. The sequence continues at coordinate 3,455 of DATLIT010000206.1, forward strand.
CCTCAAGCATATCGTAAAGCGCATCATAAAGCGGACGTAGATAGGGGAGGATTTTCTCCTGGAGATCGCCGGGCAAGAAGCCGAGCGCCTCACCTGCTTCAACGGCCGGACGAGTCAGGATGATGCGGCTGACTTTTTCCTGCTTGAGCGCCGAGACGGCCAGGGCGACCGCAAGATAGGTCTTACCTGTTCCAGCCGGGCCGATTCCGAAGGTGATATCGCGCGACTGCATCGCCAGGATGTAAGCTTTTTGGCCGTCGGTCTTCGGAATGATCGGGGGTCTTCGCGGGGAGGTTTGGATGCGAAAATCAAGAAGCCGCCCCAATTCTGTGCCGCCATTTCTCCCGGCCGCATGCATGGCATAGTTAAACTCCGGCCTTCGGATGACGACGCCTCGTTTGCGCGCCTCGTCCAGTTGCTCGAACACCTTACGGGCTTTGGTGACGCCATCTTCGCCGCCCTCGATGCGCAACCAGCCATCGCGTGAGGTAACGCGCACGTCGAGCGCCGCTTCCAACTCGCGCAAAAGCTTGTCGTCTCCACCGTAGAGTGCCTGGACGGCACGGGCGTTATCGAACTCGAGGGTGAGCGTTTCCAGATTATCTGTAGCCATAGACGAGCGCCCAATTCGAGCGCTCTTGAGGCGACTTCTCCACGGTGACAATGGCGTAATACGCACCCGTCTTGGCTGGAGTGATCTTGGCCGCAGCGAAGCGGCCCTTCTGCCAGAATTCCGATTCTGCCAGCTTGCCGTCAGAATCGTAAACATGCACCGTGAGCACCGCTCCGCGCGTGTCGGTGGCCAGCCAGAACCAGTATTCGTTGCCCTTGAAGAGTTGCGCCGTGACGGCTTGCTGGTCTTTGACTCCAAGATCACCGCCCCACGCGTCCTCGCGGATGGTAAATCCTTGCTTGGCATAGGGCGCGGCGGCTTCCTTGGCAAAGGAAAGAGCATCGTTGACCGTCGCTACAGCCAGGGGGAGAGCCAGGGCGAGTGCAAGCGGAACCAGAAGGAATAATCTGGGCTTCACGAGGGATTCAGGCCTCCGCGGAGGTGATCACGACGACCACCTCGTTGGTCATCTTGTTGATTTTCTCAACGCTCGCCTGCGAGATGCCGCCTTTACCGATCAGCGGCCGTATGTCGCGAAGAAGCTTCCGAACGCGCCCAACAAGTTCCTCCTTCTTCAAACGCGAGCTCCGCATTTCGTCGATTCGCCGTGTGAAGTAGTTGAGCAACTCAGGCTGGTTCAGGAGTTCTGCTCCCGTCGCGGAGTAGTTCTTGCCGACGATTGAGGTGAGCACCTCCGTTCCGCGAATCCAACCGCCGATGCTCACCAGTTGGGCGAGATCTGCATCGCCGAGCTCCACCATGGCGGAACGAACATCTTGTAAGGCGCCGTCGAGTTCCTCGCGCACTGCTCGCCAGTTCTTCGAGTCGGCCTTGTCCATGATGCTTTTGCTGCGGGCAATCACGGCCTTCCGCACATTAATGGCGTCGGCAAGGTTTAGCACTTCCTGGCCGATCTGTTTCACGCTTTCCGAATTCTCGGCTTCAACAGCGACGAACCCGTCCGCGATCACTGTTCCGAGCAGCAGGGCAACCTGGGCACGGTTTCCGGTGTTCCTGCCGATATTGTCGCGCATCTCGGCCTTCCAGTTCGGCGAACCCAGCTTGTCGAGCACGCTGAAGATCTCGCTAGGCACTGGCACGACCACCTCATCAACGGCCGCGGCCGGAAATTTTGAAAGGTCGATTACCGCCGGCGGAGTGGCTGCCGAAGGGGCTTGCCCGAAAGAACTCACCAAGGCGAGACCATACAACACGAGGAGAAGGAGGCGTGGCAGCATGAAAAATTAAGCTTCGCGTTGGAGCCGCAGCCCCGTTAAAAGCGCCGGCATCATTAGATGAAAGTTGAAAGAATACAATACCTTCTTGACGAGGCACGCAAGCAACGGTTGCTGGTCGTCGGCGACGTCATGTTAGACGAATTT
>DATLIT010000207.1:0-21985 GCA_035539295.1 Terrimicrobiaceae bacterium
TGACGAAGGCCGCGGCAATGTCGGCTGGAAGATCGATCATGCTATAGTCCGAAGAAGAGACAAAAAGAAGCGTTTGCTTGCCTCTTCCCAGGATCTGGTCCGAAGAGTCTTTCACTTCGTGCTCGAGCGTCACAAACTTCCGATTGTAATCCGAAATCCGAAGTCGGACGGTGACTTCCTCGAATTCACGGGTCTCGCGCACAAACTTGTGCTCGAAAGACCGAGTCAAAATATAAAAGGGCGTCTCTTTGATATTAAATCTGGGCAGCACCTTGTTGAAAAAGAGCTCGCGCGTCTTGCCAACCCACATGGCGTACATCCCGAAATAAACATTGCCTACAGAATTTGTATCCGCATAGGTGGCAATAAAGGAGTGGACGAACCATTTGCCTTCGAAGTGTCCCGAGAGATCGTGTCCTCGAGTGGCGAAGTCCCCGTCCGGCTCGACAGACGGAGCGGCAGTGACGCCGAGCTCTTTAGCGCGCTCTTCCGCGCGCTGCCGCATGGCCTCCTTGCGAGCGGTTACGAACGACTCCGGCGCCCCTTCCTCCTCCGGCGGCATTGGAATTTCCGACACCGGACTTAGGGCCCGCGAGTCGCCGATAAATTCCTGCGAAGATCCCGGCTTGAAGATCAGCCAAACAATCAGCGCCAGCGGCAGGAGCGAACCCAAAATCTGCAGGATCGGAAGGCGCAGGAAGTATCCATAGGCGAAGATAACAACCGCCAGGCAGCCGATGCAGAACATTTTCAGCTGCGGAATAACATTGGCAGGCGTGTTCATGTAGCATCGCGTAATGGCGAGAGCTGAGTAGCCGACGAAAAACGTCGCGTAGAAGATCATGAAATACTCGAGCTCGAGTTTCACCACCGAGGCGAACAACGCGAATAGACCGGCGAAGATAAATGCGGGAATTGGCGACGCGATCACGCTCTCCGGGATGAGCGAAAAAATCGGGCTCTTGCTGGCGGAGGCGTTCGCCTGCAGAAACCAGCGAAGCGCAATGTAGCCACTATCCAGAGTGGTTAAGATGCAAATGACGAGCCAGATGACATAAGCGGCGAAAGTCCACGCAGAAAACCGCTCGTAAAAGAGCCGGAGCAGCAGTTCATGGCCGTAGACGTAGTCGGCGATTCCAGTTCGAAGATAGGAGGCGGCACCCCAATTAAGCGCCCACAAGGTCAAGGACCCGTGAAAGAGAAGCATGACAAAAAATTGGGTGGAACCGGTCCAATACGCGGCTGCTATGGAAATTCGCTCCCGGTGCATCTGGATGGCGCGTTGCCACTGCTGTAAGTCGAGCCAGGGACCCACGAGAAAGCCGATGCAGATCGGAATAGCGTAGCCCCAGTAGGCCAGGTCATTGGTGGGGAGCCTTGGAAAGGTAACTTCGCCGGGCCCGACCGAAATCGCTGTCACCAGCAACCAACAGACTGCCACCAAAAGGATCACCGCCATGACTCCGTGGCTGTAGCGAATGCGGGTGATATCAAACTCCTCGCCAAGCAAGACCGCCGCCGCTAGCACGATCAGCAAGGTCAAGGGCAGGTAAAGCGCCCAAGGTTGAAAACCGAGCGGCTGCCAAACGTATCTAATAAAGGCAAAGATCGTCAGCGTAATCGCGAGAAGCTGGTAAAGAAAAAAGACGAGACGAAACGGCCGCGACCAAGTCTTGAAAAATCGGGCGAGAGACTCCGATCCCGCCTCACGCCGGGCGATGTGGTGCGTGACCAAACCGAAAGCAAGCAGACCAAGGGCATTTGGGATGGCGAAAGTTAGAAGACCGAAGAGGCCAAATTGCGTCGTGAATTGGACCGAAAAGAACAGGCCCAAACCCCACATCCAGGAGAGCGCAATGGAGTTCCCCCACAGCAGGGTGGTAAACCAGCGAGAGGGTTTTGGATGAGATGGCGCCATAAAGCGTCCCGTCAAGTATCAGCCGATCAGGTTATCGTGCAAGCCCGGGACTCTTCTGTGGGTGTTCACTGCCGGCCCACCAGCCCTTGCTTTTGATGGGGATCTCTGTTGATTCTGCTCCCAATCCATGGCCGGTCGCCCGCTCCAATACCTGACGATTTTTTTAACTTGCTTCATAGACATTCTCGGCTTTGGCATCGTGATTCCGGTCCTGCCGCTCTATGCGGAGCATTTCGGAGCGACGGCTGTGCAGATCGGCTGGCTCGTCGGCATTTTCTCTCTCGCGCAATTCTTTTTCGCACCTGTTTGGGGAAAAGTGTCCGACCGGCTGGGTCGCAAACCGGTCTTGCTGCTCGGACTATTCGGGACAGTTGTCGGCTACGTGCTGATGGGGCTGGCAACCTCGGTGGCAATGCTCTTCGTCGCGCGTTTGATAGACGGAATTTCGGGAGCGAACATTGGCGCAGCGCAGGCTTACCTTGCCGACATCTCGGCGCCGGAAAACCGCGCCCGAGCGATGGGGCTGCTTGGTGCTGCCTTTGGCCTTGGATTCGTCTTTGGTCCAGCGCTGGGAGGCTGGGCGAGCGTGGCATTTAACTACGCGGCGCCCATGTTTATCGCGGCCGCACTTTCGCTGGTGAATTTCTTTTTCGTGATGTTCTGTTTACCTGAGTCTCGGCGGTCGGATGCACAGCGCGCCCAAAGTGAACCCATCTTTCCGAACCTGTTCGACCACGTGGAGAGGTCGACATACGCATGGAGCCTGGCGAGCTATTTTCTCGTCATCGTCGGTTTCTCCATGATGACAGCCCTCTTTGCGCTGCTACTCTTTCACCGCTTCGGCCTTGATGCGCTGCATACCGGTTATGTTCTCGGCGCGATTGGCATTCTGGGCGTGATCATCCAGGGCGGGCTGATCGGCCGGCTGGTCCGGCGCTTTGGTGAGGCGCCGATCGCACTGGCTGGCACGGTGTCGATGTGTGCTGGTCTATGCGCCCTCGCCCTTAGCTCGGGGATTGGAATCATGTTTGTCGGCAGCGCCGCTGTTGGCATCGGAAACAGCCTGCTCATGCCGACTCTTTCCTCTCTCGCGTCGCGGAGCGCCGAGTCGAGTTGGCAAGGGCGCGCCTTGGGCCTGATGCAGTCCAGCGGCAGTCTGGCGCGTTGGATCGGACCGATGCTTGCAGGTCTGCTCCTCAGTGCGCAACTTCACCGGGGCGGCGGGAGCTATGCACTCTGGCCGCTCTTGGCCGCAGCAGCCTGTCTGTTGGCGGCGGCACTGGCCGTTTACCCGCTCGCCGGGCGCGGTCTTCGCTCGGAGGTGCGGCAGCAGCCGAGTTAGACCGCCTGCTTTCCCGGAAATGCTCGCCAAGCATCAAGAGTGCAGTTGAGCGACTTTGCAGCTCTGCTACGTTGTCGAGGTGCTTCGGGGCGCCGTTACTTTTTTTTGGTTATTGTTTCTCACGGACGGGGTGTGTTCCCTCATCGACGAAGTGACAGCGTTGTCGCTTGGTTCTTCGCCCTTAAGTGGAGTCAGAGCCGCTTTCGCCGTTGCCGTGCTGGTGATGAGCTTCCCAATGGCGGCGATCATTGGAGTGACGCCAAAGGCCCCCAAGCGGGTGCTCGTGCCGCCGATCTTATTCGCGTGGTGGGCGGGACCTGCGATAGCCTTTCCACTTGGCCTTTGGAAACTAGCTCATCTGGCACTTGTTCTCGCCCTTCTGCAGGTGCTCCTCGCATTGGCTGTCTGGTATTTTGCCCCTAACCTAAGCGGAACCCGCAGAAGCTTGCCTTTCGCACTGACGCGAACGCAGGCATTTTCGTGGAAATACTTGCTCATTGCGGGTCCAGCGACCGCTTTCGTGTTCCTCCTTGTAGTGGCGAGTAGTCTCGCCCTCGGGTTTTCGACACAGATCGAGCTGCTTACGGGAGGTTACGTCCGGGTGCGTCCGGACGGTATCTACCTGGTCGAGCGTCAATTTCAGTCGGGAGATCGCGAGGTCCGTCTGGCCGGGATGATGCACGTCGCCCGACGAGAGTTTTATTCCGGTGTGTTACCGCCGCCTGACTCGGCTGAACCGTCGATTGTCCTGGTAGAAGGAGTTACCGATCGCAAACGCTTGCTTGGCGGGCGAACTCTGGACTATGGCCGCCTGGCCAAGCTTCTCAATGTCACTTCGCAGTCGGATAGTGTCTTTTCCAATCGTGTCATCGACGAAATGGGCAAGCAGGCTGGAAGCCGGGGAACGGCGGGAGAGCCAGCCAGCGCAAACGGTGCGGGAATCCATTACAAACATGCGGACGTTGACGTAGAGAGTTTCCATCCCCAAACCGTCGCCTTCATCCTAGCGGTCATTGCGATCTTTCAGAGCAGGGACCTTCGCGAATTGATTGAACTTTTAGTTGATCCTTCCTCGCCGATCGCCAATCAAGATGCGCAGGAACAGGTGATGGATGACATTCTTTTCTCCCGAAATCAACGCCTGGTCGCCGAGATAGAATCGTCCTTGAAAGATTACCGCCGTGTGGTCGTGCCATGGGGGGCGATGCACCTTCCTGAGATTGAATCGTGGCTGCGCGACCATGACTTCGTTCAAAGCGGCGAAATGCAACGCAAGGCGCTTGGTTTCTGGTAAAACCGCTTGAATACGCGACCACCATCGCCTAATTCCATGGCCCTTTCCGGGTAGGGCACGTCTGAAGCGCACGGCAATCGATTGGTTTTTTGATGAAGATTATCGACCGGTATATCAGCATGAGCGTGATCGCGACCGCGTTCTTTGGAGTCGTCGTGCTCAGCCTTGTTCTCGTCCTCGGCAATCTTTTCAAGCAGTTGCTCGACGTGCTGATCAACAACCCGGATGTGCCGATTGCCACCGTGCTGGCGTTCATGGCCCTGGTGTTGCCTTTTTCGCTCACTTTCACCATCCCGTGGGGCTTTCTCACCGCCCTTCTCCTGGTGTTCGGACGCATCTCCGCCGACAACGAGTTGATTGCCCTGAAGTCGAACGGGATAAGCGTCCCTCGCATTTGTATCCCTGTATTTGTTCTGGCTGTCGTGCTCTCGGGTATTTGCTTTTGGATCAATATCGATGTGGCGCCGCGGGCCGAACAGCAGATGACCAAAACGATCGTCAATATCGCGACGAGTAACCCCGCGGCCCTCTTTCGCGCCGATGAAGTCGTGGATCAATTCCCAGACCGACGGGTCTACGTGGGGTCGAAGACGGGCGATCGTCTCCGGAACCTCATCGTCTTTGAACTGAATGAAAACAGCGAGCCGACCAAGATGGTCTATGCCAAAGAAGGGGTTTTGACTGCCGATCCGGCCAATACCCGTCTCTTGTTGAGATTGTTTAACGCTCGCTTCGAAGAACGCGACAAACAGGATCCTCGGGAGTTGACGAAGATTCGCCAAGGAATCGAGGTGACCGAGGGCGTATTTCCCATTTCCCTGGAGGAATTCTACAAGGAATATCTGAGCGGTCGCAGGCTCAGCTCCTACACGTTGCCGGAATTGCTTGGCTACCTTCCAACAATCGCTGGTGAGGAGAAATTGCGCGCGACCGTGGAACTTCATAAACGTTTCGCCGCGTCGCTTGCCTGCGTGGCTTTCGCCCTGATTGCGGTGCCGCTCGGGATTACGGCTCACCGCAAGGAAACCTCCGTGGGATTCGCGCTCAGCCTGGTGATCGCCTTTACTTATTTCTTTTTCATTATTATGGCGGATACTTTCCGCGGGAACCCGGCTGCGCACCCGACCGTTCTCATCTGGGTTCCCAACGTCCTCTTTATCACGCTCGGCACCGTCCTTTTCTGGCGCCTTTCAAAGAAATAGAAAAAAACGGCTTGCCGGTCCGGGCGTTCCATGGTTGCTTCCTAACCCCTTTCCGCCGTTAAAGCATGCCAAAGGAAATCGTTGGTCAGATCAAATTGCAAATTCCCGCCGGTCAGGCGAACCCTGCTCCACCGGTTGGTCCTGCGCTTGGCCAGCAAGGCGTTAACATCATGGCTTTCTGTAAGGAGTTTAATGCCGCCACGCAGAAGCAGTCTGGCGACATTCTTCCGGTGGTCATTACCGTTTACAAGGACAAGACGTTTTCCTTTATCACGAAGTCCCCTCCCGCTTCCGTCCTCTTGAAGAAGGCTGCGGGCCTGGCGGCCGGCTCCAAAGAGCCGAACAAGACCAAGGTCGCGAAGCTTTCTAAAAAGCAGGTGATGGATATCGTGAAGATCAAGATGAAGGATCTCAACGCGCACAGCGAAGAGGCTGCCTTCCGCACAATTGCCGGAACGGCGCGCCAGATGGGAATCGAGATCAGCGATTAGCTGGCGCCTCGTGCGCCAAGTTCCCGCACGTTACGTCTTGTTAAGACTCACCGAAAGCAACGAGTTGCAGGGACGCTCGTGTCCAGCGCCCGGCGAAATCCAGCGGCGCTTAACAGAAGGGCCCCTGGGAATTTTCGAATCCGTCGTCGGCCCGTTAATACTTACGGCGCCCTTTCTTATCTGCGCTCGCGATAAGCGCCGCCTTTGCCGTGCTGGTGGCGGCGCTGGCCACCTCCACCGCCGCCAAAGTCGCGTCGCGCCGGACGCTCCTCGCGCGGGCGGGCTTCATTCACGATCAAGTTCCGTCCATCGACATTCTTGCCGTTAAGCGCGTCAATGGCCTTTTGCGCTTCCTCAGCACTGCCCATGGTGACGAAGCCGAATCCTCGGGGCCTTTGGGTCATCTTGTCCATGACCAGCATAGCCTCGGTGACTGTCCCGTATTGGGCGAAAAGTTCTTCCAGCGCTCCCTCCGTGGTTTGGAAGGAGAGATTACCTACATAGAGTTTCATGATGTGCGATATATTTGCTACTTGGGCCATCGCCAATTCTCAGAGCATCAGCCGCAGACGGCATATCGCTATACTACGCTCAGGCTTCAAAAAATCGCGTTCTAACCGTGCGCCAGATTCCGAGTTTTTCCACGAATGTAAAGCGAAGTTTTTTGTCGAGGGGTGTGCTGGGGGTTGGAACAATGAAATCGCCCGCTATCCTTTGGTAGTTTTGCTGGATTGATTTGCCATCGCTTCGGGCCGCGAATTTTCCTGACAATAGCCTTGACGGGCGTAATCAACCCGATAAGGTTTAGAGTTCGCCTCTGATTCAGGAGGAGCAATCAACTTCAACAAATTAAAGTTTGCAGGAGACCCACGTCGGGTCGTTCGCACTGCTTGGACATGCAAAAGAAACGTAGCAAACGCTATCGGGCCGCGGCCGAAAAGATTGATAGCAAGCACAATTACCCGCTGGGCGAGGCGATTAAAACCCTGAAGACTCTTCCGCCGACGAAGTTCGATCAGACCGTCACGCTTTCCTTTAAGTTGGGTGTTGATCCCAAACAGAGTGATCAGATGGTCAGGGGGACTTGCCCGCTCCCGCACGGCAGTGGCAAGACGGTACGGGTCCTCGTCTTTGCTTCGGGACCGGCGGCGGAGGCCGCTCGGGAGGCTGGGGCCGAATTCGTCGGGTACGAGGACCTCATCAAGAAGGTTACCGGGGGCTTTTCGGATTTCGATGTCGCCATCGCCACCCCGGCTGCCATGGCCGAGGTGAAGAAGCTCGGAAAGGTCCTTGGTCCCCGCGGGCTGATGCCAAATCCCAAAGCGGGAACCGTGACTGAAGACACCGCCAGGGCAGTTCGGGAGGTCAAAGCGGGCCGGGTAGAGTTTAAGCTGGACAAAAATGCCAATGTTTCCGTGCCGGTTGGGAAATTCTCATTTGGCGAGGATGCTCTGGCTCAGAACGGCCGGGCGGTCATCGAGGCGGTTGTGAGGGCTCGTCCAGCCACGGCCAAGGGCTCGTTTGTGGAAGCCATTACGCTTGCTGCCACCATGAGTCCCGGCGTCAGCGTTGATCTGGCTCCCTTCCTGAAAAGCTAATCCGTCTTTTGATCATCAACTCTCAACCATCTACTCCCAGATGAGACCTGAAAAAGCTCACATTGTCGCAGACATTCAGACGAAGCTGAAGAACTCGCCATTCCTGCTCATTGCCGACTATTCCGGCATGCAGGTCAAACATTTTGAGGAACTGCGTCTGCGCCTTGCTCGAGTCGACGCCGAGATTCACGTCATCAAGAACACCTTTATTAAGCGTGCGATTAAGGGCTTGGGCTTGCCTGAGCTCAACGGCGCTCTGGCTGGCCAAACCGCTATGGTCACTGGCGAAAGCGACATTTGCGCCGCCGCCAAAGTGCTCAAGACCTTCGTCACAGAATTCGAGCGCCCGCCAGTCAAGGGGGGCATTCTCGAGGACGAAATTCTGAACGCAGACCAAATCAAAGCTCTGGCCGAACTCCCGTCTAAGGATGTCCTGCAGGCGAAGCTGCTCAGTCTGCTGCTGGCTCCCGCCAGCAAACTTGTTCGGGTGCTCAACGAACCAGCCGCCAGCCTCGCACGCCTTCTCAAAGCTAAAGCTGAGACCGCCAGCTAACACAATCGCGATCGCAAACCACTAGAATTTCCCGTGGCGTTTGAAGCCGCGTTGCGGGCGACAAAAAAATCGGTTCCTTGTCGGGCTGACGGCTGTCGGCCTCAAATGCCCTGAGGCTTCGGGGTGCGACAATACCAAACATCAACAAAATGGCAGACACACAAAACTTAGTCGATCAGCTCAGCGCCCTCACTGTCCTTGAGATCGCCGACCTGGTGAAGCAACTCGAAGAGAAATGGGGCGTCAGTGCCGCGGCACCCGTGGCCGTCGCTGCTGCCGGAGCGCCCGCCGGAGGCCCGGCGGCTCCCCCCGCCGAAGAGAAGACAGCCTTTGACGTTGTCTTGAAGGAAGCTGGGCCTAACAAGATTGCAGTCATCAAGGAAGTCCGCGCTGCCGTCTCTGGTCTCGGTTTGGCCGAGGCGAAAGCTCTCGTCGAGAGCGCCCCGAAGACCCTCAAGGAGGGTATCACCAAGGAAGAGGCTGAAGAGATCAAGAAAAAGATCGAGGCTACTGGTGCCAAGGTCGAAATCAAATAGCTTCGCCAGCTCTCTCGCCAGTGCGGGATGCGGGCCAAAAAAAAATTAATTTTTTGGCTTGCGTTCCCGGCGCTACGGTTCACTATCAATAATTCCGCCGACTCACGTCTAGCCTTCTGCACCGTTCGGAAAATCGCTTTTTAACGCAGGTCTCCGCACGAGCCGGGAAAAGTCCTTTCCGGCCCGGGCGCTGGCGTTTGTCTTTTTTCGGTTTAGCGGTCGGTGCGGCACGTTGAGGCGGCCCCTTATTTCCTCATTCTTTCGCCATGTCTGAACGCATTCACTTCGGCAAGTTAAAGGAAGCCATTGAGCCCCCGAATCTCATTGAGCTTCAGATCAACTCTTACAATGAGTTCTTTCAAAAGGAGATTGAGCCTTCGCGTCGTCGAAGCGTTGGGTTGCAGGCTGTCTTCAGGGAGTTTTTCCCGATTTTTGGGTTTGAGGAGAAGTCGAGTTTGGACTTCGTAAGTTACGAGCTTGGAGAGCCGAAGATGTCGGCGATCGAGTGTCAGCGCGAGGGTCAGACCTATAGTGCGCCGCTCTACGTGACCTTCCGCTACAAGGACGAGAAGAGCACGAAGGAGGAGAAGGTCTACATGGGGGAGATTCCGCTCATGACGCCGCAAGGGACCTTTGTGATCAACGGGGCTGAGCGCGTGGTGGTGAGTCAGTTGCACCGTTCGCCGGGCATTTGTTTTGAAACCAGCGTCCACCTCAACGGGAAGTTGCTGCACGGGTTTCGGATCATCCCGGATCGAGGTTCCTGGATTGAAGTGCAATTCGACACGAGCGATTTGCTCTACGTCTATTTGGACCGGCGCAAGCGCCGCCGCAAGTTTTTGGCAACGACCTTCCTGCGGGCGTTGGGTTATCCCTCCGACGAAGACATCATCAAGTTGTTCTATGAGGTGATCGAATTGGATCTCAATGAGAACGTCGACGAGGAAGCGATTAGCACCAAGGTCCTCTTCGAGGATATCCGTGACGGGGAGATCACGGTGGCTCGCGCGTTTGAGCCGTTGAATGCTGCGACTATTCGCCAGCTGACGTCTCTTGGTCACAAGAGCGTCCGCGTCGTCGATACCAATCAAGATGACACTATCATCAAGTCGCTGAAGAAAGATCCTGCGCATGATGAAGAGGAGGCCTTGAAGGACATCTACCGCAAGTTGCGCCCGGGAGATCCGCCGACAGTCCAGAATGCCCGGAGCATGCTCAAGCGGCTGTTCTTTGATCCCAAGCGTTACGACCTCGGCAGGGTGGGGCGTCACAAGATCAACCAGAAGCTTGGGCTCCAGGTTAGCGAAGAAGAGCGCATTTTGGTGAAGGAGGACTTCATCGCCGCGATGAAGTATTTGGTCGAGCTGCGCAAAGGCGAGGGGATGACGGACGACATCGATCACCTCGGCAGCCGCCGTGTTCGCACGGTCGGCGAACTGCTCGCAAATCAATGCCGCGTTGGGCTTGCGCGCACCGAGCGCCTCGTTCGCGAGCGCATGACGCTCTTCGATGCCGGCGTCGACCAGATCACTCCACAGAAGCTGATCAATCCGAAGTCCTTGAGCGCGGTCGTCCGCGATTTCTTCGGTCGTTCGCAACTCAGCCAGTTCATGGATCAGACGAATCCGCTTTCGGAGCTGACGCACAAGCGGCGGCTCTCGGCGCTTGGACCGGGAGGATTAAGTCGGGATAGGGCGGGGTTTGAGGTTCGCGACGTTCATCCCTCGCATTACGGGCGCATCTGCCCGATCGAGACGCCTGAGGGTCCGAATATCGGTTTGATTAGTTCGCTAAGCACGTTTGCCCGGGTGAACGAGTTCGGCTTCATCGAGACTCCCTACCGCAAAGTCAACAATGGCCACGTGACCGACGAAGTCGTCTATCTGAGCGGAGACCGTGACGAGAATTTTTACATTGCCCAGGCGAACGCTCCCGTGGACGCGCACGGGCGTTTCGTCGAAGAGAAGGTATCGACCCGCTACCGCGGAGACTTTCTCGAGGTGGAACCCAGCAAGGTCCAGTACATGGACGTCTCTCCGAAGCAGCTCGTGTCGGTGGCCGCGGGGCTGATACCCTTCCTGGAGCACGACGATGCCAACCGGGCGCTTATGGGTTCGAACATGCAGCGCCAGGGAGTTCCACTTCTAGTTTCCGACTCGCCCTTGGTGGGCACCGGGTTGGAAGCGCGGGTTGCGCAGGATTCCAAGGCAGTCGTCCTCTCAGAAGGAGCGGGCATTGTCGCCTCTGTGACTGGCAGCCAGGTCATTGTGACCCGCGATGGATCGCTGCCCGACGGCAAGAAAAAAATCAAGACGGATCCCGCCGTCGGCATCTGGGTCTACGAGTTGCGCAAGTTCATGCGCTCCAACGCCAGTACTTGCATCAACCAGAAGCCCATCGTCCTCAAGGGACAGCACGTCAACAAGGGAGATGTCATTGCCGACGGTCCAAATACTGAACATGGCGAGTTGGCGCTGGGACGCAATGTGCTGGTCGCTTTCATGCCGTGGAATGGCTACAATTTCGAGGACGCCATCCTTATTTCCGAGCGTGTAGTCAAGGAAGACATCTATACCTCCATTCACATCGATGAATTCGAGATCGGAGCACGCGATACCAAGCTCGGCCCGGAGGAAATCACCCGTGACATTCCGAATGTCAGTGAAGAGGCCCTGCAAAATCTTGGACCCGACGGAGTCATCCGAATTGGTGCCGAGGTAAAGCCGGGCGACATCCTCGTCGGCAAGATCACGCCGAAGAGCGAGACGGAACTTGCTCCTGAAGAACGCCTCTTACGCGCCATTTTCGGTGAGAAAGCCGCTGACGTGAAAGACACCTCGCTGACGGTGCCCTCGGGCACCTACGGCATTGTCATGGATGTCAAGGTCTCTTCAAAGAAGGAGGTCGCGCGCAACAAGATGACGCCGACCGAATCCCGGCGGCAGCAAAGGATGATCATGGAGGATTACAAGAAGCGCAAAGACGAGCTGCACGAGCAGCTGACCGCTGCGCTTTCGAACATCCTCTTGAATGAGAAAATTCCGCTGGATGTGGTGAATGCCCAGACCGGTGAGATCATCATTCCCGCCAATCGAAAGATCACCAAGCAACTCCTTCGCAAGCTCGCGGCCGTTTACGATCACATCGAGATCGATCCCAGCCCCATCCGCAATAAGATTCGGGAGATCATCGGTCAATACGAGCACCGCTTTGAAGATCTGGATCGCGAGAAAGACGAAAATCTTGGTCGCATCGAGAGCGGGGATGATGTGGATCCCGGGATCATTAAGCAGGTAAAGGTCTATGTCGCCAGCAAGAGAAAGCTTTCTGTTGGTGACAAGATGGCCGGACGGCACGGCAACAAGGGCGTCGTGGCGAAGATAGTTCCCGAAGAGGACATGCCGTTCCTCGCCGATGGAACTCCCGTCGATATTGTCCTGAATCCGCTCGGTGTTCCCAGCCGCATGAACGTCGGCCAGGTGCTGGAGACACACCTTGGCGTCGCCGCCAAGGCGTTGGGCTTCAAAGTGGCCACGCCGGTGTTTGACGGAATTCCCGAAGAGAAGATCAAGGAGTATCTTCGCGAGGCCAAGACAAAGGAGAATTTCACGTGGGTCACCGAAACGGGCAAATCCACGGTTTATGACGGCCGCACTGGCGAGGCGTTCGACCAGCAAGTGGTGGTTGGATACATTTACATGCTCAAGCTCGGGCATCTCGTCGCAGACAAGATCCATGCGCGTGCAGTCGGCCCCTACAGCCTTGTTACCCAGCAGCCGCTCGGCGGCAAGGCGCAGTATGGTGGCCAGCGCTTTGGCGAAATGGAAGTCTGGGCGTTGGAGGCCTATGGCGCAGCATACACTTTGCAGGAGCTTCTCACGGTGAAGTCCGATGACGTCCAGGGTCGAACCCGCATTTACGAGTCAATTGTCAAAGGCGACAACTCCCTCGAGGCGGGCACGCCCGAATCGTTCAACGTCCTCATTAAGGAGATGAAGGGACTTGGCCTCGATGTTCGTGTGGGCGGCAAGGAGCCCGTCTTCACCGAGTCGGCAGCCTAACCAAGTAGCGCACGCAGCGCGACATATATGAAAGAAGTCAATATTGGCGAAATTTTTGGAGAACAGCGTCCGGTCGGTTTCGACGAGGTGGCTATCACGGTTGCCTCGCCTGACAGTGTCCGGAGCTGGAGCAAGGGGGAGGTAAAAAACCCCGAGACCATCAACTATCGGACGTTTAAGCCTGAGAAAGGCGGCCTTTTCTGCGAACGCATTTTTGGCCCGACGCGCGATTGGGAATGTTCTTGCGGGAAGTACAAGCGCATCAAGCACAAGGGAGTGGTTTGCGACCGGTGCGGCGTCGAGGTAACCCTCAGCCGTGTCCGCCGGGAGCGAATGGGCCACATCGACTTGGCCGTTCCCGTGTCCCACATCTGGTTCTACAAGTGCATGCCTTCGCGCATCGGACTGATGCTCGACATGACCAGCCGGCAGCTCGAGAGGGTCATCTACTACGAGGATTACATCGTCATCGATCCCGGCAACACCCCGCTGCAAAAGTGCCAACTTTTGACGGAGGCGGAGTTTCGCGAGGCCGAGGACCAGTACGGCGATGTTTTCGTGGCAGGGATGGGCGCAGAGGCCATTCAGAAGCTTCTTGAGCAGACCGATCTGCAGAATCTCAATGATGAGATCGAACAGCAGATGGGAGCGACGCGCAGCAAGCAGTTGCGCAAGAAACTGGCCAAGCGACTTAAGCTCGTACAAGGCTTTATGCACTCAAAGACACGTCCTGAATGGATGGTGCTCAACGTGCTTCCGGTCATTCCTCCGGATTTGCGTCCGCTGGTTCCGCTTGAGGGTGGCCGTTTTGCGACCTCCGACTTGAACGATCTCTATCGTCGGGTGATCAACCGCAACAATCGCCTGAAGACCCTGTTGCAGTTGAAAACTCCTGAAGTCATCATCCGGAATGAAAAGCGGATGCTGCAGGAGGCCGTCGATGCCTTGTTCGACAACGGCCGCCATGGGCGTGCCGTCACCGGCGCCGCCAACCGTCCACTAAAGTCCCTGAGTGACATGCTCAAGGGCAAAGGGGGCCGGTTCCGTCAGAACCTCCTGGGTAAGCGTGTAGACTACTCCGGCCGCTCGGTGATCGTCATCGGCCCGGAGCTGAAGCTGAACCAATGCGGTTTACCCAAGAAGATGGCCTTGGTTTTGTTCGAGCCATTTATCATTCGGAGACTCAAGGAACAGGGCCACGTTCACACCGTCCGCAGCGCCAAGAAACTGATCGAACGACAGACGCCGGAAGTATGGGACATCCTTGACGAAGTGACCAAGGGCCACGCGGTTCTTTTGAATCGTGCCCCGACTTTGCACCGCCTCTCGATCCAAGCTTTCGAGCCTCAATTGATCGAAGGTGAGGCGATTCGCATCCATCCTCTGGTCTGCACGGCTTACAACGCCGACTTCGATGGTGACCAAATGGCCGTACATGTCCCGCTCTCGGTCGAGGCGCAAATGGAGGCGCGCATGCTGATGCTCGCTCCGAACAATATTTTCTCGCCCTCGAGCGGCAAGCCGATCACCACCCCCTCACAGGACATACCGCTGGGTTGTTACTATCTGACGCAGAATCCGCGCGGCGAGAAAAACGATCAACGCATCCCGCTATTTGCGGACCCTTCGGAAGTGGAGCTCGCCATCGCGGAGGAGGCCATCGGCACGCACAGCCGGATCCGGTTCCGCAACCCCGATTATGGCGTTAACACCATCTACGGGAGCAAGGAGATCAAGGTTTTGGAAACGACTGCCGGACGGGTCATCTTCAATCAAATTTGGCCGTCTGAGTTGGGCTTTTACAACAAGGTCTGCGGCAAGAAGCAGCTCTCGGATATCATCTGGCGCTGCTACAAGGCCGTAGGCCAGCAGCGCACCGTCGAAACCCTCGACCGCTTGAAGGAGATGGGCTTTCGCTCGGCCACCAAAGCGGGGATCTCGATCGGAATCACCGACATGATCATCCCGCGGGAGAAATCAACGCAGCTTGAGAAGGCTTACCGCGAGATTGCCGAGGTCGAGAAACAATACCGACGCGGCATCATCACTGACGGCGAGCGCAAGAACAAGGTGCAGGATATTTGGACCCACACTGGTGAAGAGCTCGCCAATGCGCTCTTCCGAACCCTCGAATATAACGACGGCCGGAAAGACATGAATCCCGTCTTCATGATGGTGGATTCCGGTGCGCGCGGAAACCGCACGCAAGTGAAGCAACTCGCCGGCATGCGCGGTTTAATGGCCAAGCCCTCGGGCGAGATCATTGAACGCCCAATTATTTCTAACTTCCGCGAGGGCCTCTCGGTGCTCGAGTATTTCATCTCGACGCATGGAGCGCGCAAGGGCCTGGCGGACACGGCTCTGAAAACAGCAGACTCCGGCTATCTCACTCGTAAACTGGTCGATGCTTCGCAAGATGTCATCATCACCGAAGAAGATTGTGGAACCATCAACGGAATTATCGTTCGCCCGATCTATGAGGGCGACGAGGAGGTCGTTAGCCTTTCCACACGGATCATCGGACGCACCAGCTGCGAGACCGTCAAGGACCCCGTCACTGGAAAGGCGGTCATCACCTCGGGGCAGATTGCCGACGAAGAAATCGCCGCCTCGCTCGAGAAAGTTGGCTTGGAACAGCTGAAAATCCGCTCGGCATTGACCTGCGAATCCAAGCGGGGTATTTGCGCCAAGTGCTATGGACGCAACCTGGCGACCGGACTTCCCGTAAAGCTCGGCGAAGCGGTGGGAATCATTGCCGCGCAGTCGATTGGAGAGCCGGGAACCCAGCTCACGATGCGGACGTTCCACGTGGGTGGCACGGCGAGCCAGACCTTCAAGCAGCCAATCATCAAAGCGAAAAACGAGGGCATTGTCCGCTTTAACGACCTGAAGGTCGTGGAGAGCACCGAGAGTAACTTCGTCGTGCTAAATAAGAACGGCACCGTCAGAGTGCACACTCGCGACGGACGCGAGCTCGAGAGCTACAACATCGTGATCGGTTCGGTCATTTCGATCGCAGACGGTGGGGTCGTCAAGAAGGGCGAAACCTTCATCCAGTGGGATCCCTACAACGTGCCCATCATCACCGAAAAGGCTGGCCGGATCGAGTTCCGGGATATGATTCAAGGTGTGACGATTCGCAAGGAAGTCGATGAAGCCACCGGCGTCATGGGCACCGTTGTCATCGAGCATAAGGAGGATCTCCATCCGCAAATCGTCATCGTTGGCGAGAAGAAGGAGGTCTTCGCCAGCTATTCAATCCCAGCGGGAGCGCACATCGAGGTCAAAGAAACGCAGAAAGTGCCTGCCGGGACGCGGTTGGCGAGAACGCCGCGCAAGATTGCGAAAACAAAAGACATTACCGGCGGTTTGCCGCGAGTGGCGGAGCTTTTTGAAGCCCGTCGCCCGAAGGATGCGGCCGAGATTGCCAAGATTGATGGGGTTGTGGATATCGGCGGGACTGTCCGCGCCAAGCGCCGCGTGATTGTTACAGACCCGGATACCGGTGCCGAGGAGGAACACCTCATCCCGCTCTCCAAGCACGTCATTGTCTTCAAAGGCGACTTCGTTAAGAAAGGCCAGCAGCTTACCGAAGGCCCGGTCGTTCCACACGAGGTGCTCGATGTCTGTGGGCCGCAGGAACTCCAGGAACACCTGCTCAACGAAGTTCAGGAAGTCTATCGCTTGCAGGGCGTCGAAATTAATGACAAGCACATCGAGATCATCGTGCGACAGATGCTTCGGAAAGTGAAAATAACCGACCCTGGAGATACCAGTCTTCTCTGGGGGGACCAGGTCGATCGACTGGAATTTGCCGCCGAAAACGAGCGCGTCATCGAAAAGGGCGGCAAGCCAGCTGATGCCAGCCCTGTCCTGCTCGGCATCACAAAGGCTTCGCTGGAGACCGATAGTTTCATCTCGGCGGCATCCTTTCAGGATACCACGCGCGTCCTCACCGAAGCTGCCACGCTTGGTAAGGTCGATCGGCTGCGCGGATTCAAGGAAAACGTTATCATGGGCCATCTCATCCCGGCGGGCACCGGGTTCAAGAGAAATCGCGAGATTGAGATCGTGCACATCGGGGATGCCCTGCAGAGTGAGCCCGAGCCACACAAGGCCGCGAGCTAGCTATGTCCTCGCCAAATCTTGAAATTATGACTGAACTCCTTGAAGCCGGGGTGCATTACGGCCACCAGACAAAGCGATGGAATCCGAAAATGCGCGATTTCATCCTCGAAGAGAAGAATTCGATCTACATCATCGATCTGTCGATCACTATCGAGCAACTCGCCAAGGCGGCTTCATACCTTGGCGAGATGGTCAAGAATGGCGGCAAAATTCTCTTTGTCGGGACGAAGAAACAAGCGCAGGAGGCAGTGAGGGAGGCGGCGGAAGTCACCGGACAATTCTTCGTCAATCAACGATGGCTGGGAGGCACCCTTACCAATCTCCAGACCATCAGGCGCAGCGTTGCCCGCCTGCGCGAATTTGAGGAGCTCGAAAAAACTCCCTCTTTTTCTCGCATGAACAAGCAGGAGACTTCTGCCCTGCGACGGGAGGCCGCCAAGCTGCGCCGCAACCTCGAAGGGTTACTCAACATGGAGCGGTTGCCGGACGCCATCGTCGTGATCGATACGAATCGCGAAGAAATTGCCGTCGCCGAGGCATCTCGTCTGAAGATTCCTGTGGTGGCCATTGTCGACACCAATTGCGATCCCGAGAAAATCGACTATCCTATTGCCGGCAACGATGATGCCATCCGCTCCATTCGGGTGATCCTTCAGAAACTGGTCGATTCCATCGTCGAAGGACAGGGCGTTCGCGGAAAGAGCGAGACGGTTAACGAGCTCGCGGCCGTTGCCGAATAGGTTCCGAATCGTCGGAACTCGCCCTAAGCGGATCTTTTCACATTTTTTATGCCCGATATTTCTCCAACCCTGGTTAAAGAACTTCGCGAAAAGACCAATGCAGGCATGATGGACTGCAAGCGAGCGCTCGATGAGACGAGCGGCGATATGCTCAAGGCTGAGGAGCTCCTGCGCAAAAAGGGCATCGCCAGCGCCAGCAAGAAGGCTTCCCGAACCGCTCGGGAGGGAATCATTGCTTCCTACATCCACCTTCAGGGCAAAGTCGGTGTCCTTGTCGAGATCAACTGCGAAACGGATTTCGTTGCCAAGAACGATGTCTTTCGAGAGTTCGTGAAGGACATCACCCTCCACATCGCCGCTTCCCATCCCCTTTATGTCTCTCGCGACCAGGTTCCAGAGACTTTGGTCCAGGCGGAGCGGGATATCTATGCCGCGCAGGTCACTGGCAAGCCGGCCAATATTCTGGATAAGATCGTTGATGGCAAGATGGATAAGTTTTTTAGCACCGTCTGCCTTGTCGAGCAGGCATTCATCAAGAATCCAGACCTGACGATCAAGGATTTCGTCAACTCGAAGATTGCCGAGCTTGGCGAAAACATCGTCATCCGGCGCTTCACGCGCTATATGGTCGGCGAGGATCTGGGCGTGTGATGACCGATTTTGCGTTTTGTCCCGGGCTTGCTTATGTTTTTGTGCCTCCCGGCTAGATTTGCCACGGAGTATTGCCCATGATTGATCCAAACTATGCTCATCCCGAGGCTCTTGTAACAACTGAGTGGGTAGCCACACACCTAAATGAGCCCAACTCGAGGCTTGTTGAGAGCAACGAAGACATCCTCCTCTATGGTACTGGTCACATTCCTGGCGCCGTGCATATCGATTGGCGCGCAGACCTCCAGGATCAGACAATGCGAGACTATATCTCGCCAGAAGCCTTTGCGGAACTTTGCTCTAGGAACGGAATCACCAAGAACACCACGGTGGTCTTTTACGGAGACAAGTCGAACTGGTGGTCATGCTATGCCCTCTGGGCGTTTTGCCTGTTTGGGCACGAAAACGTCAAAATTATGGATGGGGGTCGCGATAAGTGGATCGCGGAAAACCGTCCCTTGACGCGAGAGGTCCCCAACTATCCGCGCACAGAATATCCTGTGCCCGCCAAGCGCCTCGATGACGAGATTAGGGCTTTTTTCGAACAAGCCCTCAAGCAGAGTCAGGAAAAGAAGCCGCTGATCGATGTTCGGTCGCCCGGCGAGTTCAAGGGGGAAGTTACTCACATGCCTGAGTATCCACAGGAGGGTGTCCTGCGTGGTGGCCATATCCCCGGGGCCAAGAGCTTTCCCTGGAAGCGAGCCGCCAATGACGATGCCACCTTCAGATCCGCGGAACAACTCAAGGCCATCTATGAGCGCGAAGCGGGACTCGATCCCAATGGCGAAACCGTCGTCTATTGCCGTATCGGCGAGCGTTCCAGCCATACCTGGTTCGTTTTGACGTACCTTCTCGGGCACAAGAAGGTTCGCAATTATGATGGCTCGTGGACCGAGTGGGGAAACCGCGTGCGGGCGCCTATTGAGAAAGGTTAAGAAAGGTCGATTTTTGGGCGGGCCGATGCCATGGTAATCTTAAAATGATCCGAGGGATCATTTATCATGTCCTATCCACCGAAGCTTTCCGAGATCATCTCGCTCTTCGAATCGCTGCCCGATCCTGAGAAGCGAGACATGCTGATTGTCTTCGCCGACAACGCTGGGAACCAGGTTCCACGCTCGGGCGAAAGGTTCGACCTTGAAGATGTTCGCAAGGACGAGGAATGCACCGATACGGTCGGCATTTTTCTTCGCGTGAATCCAGACAATTCGTCGCACTTACGGGTAAGCCTCGGACCGCAAGTGCAAACCCTCACCAAGGCGATGACGTCCATCCTGTGCAAGGGGCTGGAGGGGGTAAGTCCGCAGGAGCTGTTAGACGTGCCCGCCGATTTTGTGCCGAAGATCGTGGGAGCCGACCTTGTCCGGCAGCGGAGTCAAACGGTTTATTACATTCTCACCCGCATGAAGAGTGCGGCTCGGGTCTGGTTAAATCGGCAGCGTGCTCTCAATGCCGCCGCATCTGCTTGAGTCGGGCGTCCAGATCGCGCCCGGCCGCTTCAATCTCCTCGCGAAGCTGCCACGCTGACATCGGAGCGGCTCCGAAGGTAGCCACCGTTGTGCGCTCCATCAAGTCGTCAGTGGCCACTGTCACCTCGTAGCGTTCGGCGTATTTCGCGGCCAAACGTTCGATGACGCTGTCGGCGCTTTGGTCTGCGGTTGAATAGAAGACCTGAATCCCGCGCGGTCCACTGGTTGCCCCGGTTGTCTTGGTCCCCGCGCCATCGAAGACCACGGCTACATGCCAGTCAGTATTGTCTTGAAGACCCGTAAGCATTCGGACGAGCGATTCGCGGGCAGCGGCCGTGCGTTTTGCATGCTGGAGTGTCAGGTCGGGCCATTGGAAGATCACGCTATGTCCGTCAACGATCAGCACGCGGGGTTTCATCGGAAGGTCGGCTTCTGGCAAACTTACCCACCCTGGTCTCATCCGCAACCGGCCAATGCCTTTCTCGTCCCTCGTCCCGTAAGATTTTCGCGAGGGTCTGGAGGCATTTGCGGGATTAAACAGGTAGAGAAACAAGCATGAAAGAAGACTTGGATGATCTGCTCCGCTCGTGGAGCCCAGACGCCATCGAATCCTCCACCTTTAAACGTGACGTTTGGCGGCGCATCGAACAATCGCGCAGTGCGGCTGAGCGCGTCCAAGGCTTTTTCGAATGGCTGGCGCGGCCTCGGATAGCTTCGCTGGCGGCAGTCCTTGCGACGATTGGTGGCGTCTTCATCGGCTCTCTATTTGCAGGCCACGATGCGCAACGTGCATACCTCCGAGACATTGATCCTTATGCGCAGGTCCTTTTGAAATGAGAAGAGGTGTTATCGTTTGTGCGGCCGCGATCGCCATCGGTCTTCTCGCCACTACCGCCGTCTACTTCTGGAAATCGGAGCGCTCCTCATCCACGAGTTGGCTGCGCTCCCAGTTTGCCCTGGATGATCAACAAGCGAGCAGCGTCGAGCGGATCCATAGGGATTATCAGACGGAATGCGCGTTGATGTGTGCGCGGATCGCCGAGACCGATGCGCAGCTGGCAAAGCTGATCTGCGATGGTCAGCAAGTCACGCCGGAGATCCAGAGCGCCATCATTGAGACCGATCGACTTCGTTCCGAGTGCCGGGTGAAAATGCTCAAACACTTTTACCGGATTGCTGCCGAGCTTCCGGAGAAGAGACGAACAGAATATCTCCGGCTGGTTCTTCCTGTGGTGCTGCGCCCGGGAGCGATGGCGCAGTCACACGCTCAGTAGTCCTTCGGCTCGTCGCGAGCAAATTGAATACCATCTTTTTTGCCGGGAGCCATTATGGGTTCGTGGCTGGGCCTCAGGAAGATTCTGACGTTCTCGCGATGTCGCGGTTGCGCGAGGGAGACGATCTGGCCCTTAATGATATCATGGACCGCTGGCAAAGTAGATTGACCGGATACCTGATCAGGCTCACGGGGAGCGAGGCGGTGGCCGTCGATCTCGCCCAGGAGACCTTTGTCCGCGTCTATGGGAATCGCTTTCGCTACCGACCAAGCGGGGCGTTCTCCACCTGGCTATTTGCCATCGCGTCCAATCTCGCTCGCCATCACGTCCGCTGGCAGCTGCGTCATCCGACGATTTCCATGGATGCGCCGGCGGATACCGCAGGCTCCCTCTTGGAGAGCGTTCAAGCGGCGGATCCTGATCCGCGCGCGCGGCTGGAACAGGCTGAACGCGCCGAGGCCGTTCGCGAGGCGATTACCGAACTAGCACCCGACCTCCGCGAGGCTCTGATCCTCTTTACCTACGAGGATATGTCCTATGAACAGATCGCGACGATTCAGCGATGCTCAAACAAAGCCGTCGAGACACGGCTCTACCGTGCTCGTGCCTTCCTGCGCGAGAGACTCGCACGATGGCTCGAGGTCCGCTAGGACGAAGTCGATGGAGGCTTGTGGAGGCGCACCTACAATGCGGTGGAACTCGGCTCTATAGCTTCTTTACGCCTCAGA